>CAVIRF010000005.1:0-58121 GCA_963645185.1 Coprococcus eutactus
TGTACAGGTTTCTTTTGTCTTGCCATAATAAAAGGCCCTCCTAATGATATTTATTATATCATAGAAGAACCTTGCTTAGGTTATTTTACAGAAAAAGTTTCACAGACTCCGCTGGAATATGTAAACGGACACATCGAGGTATATGACGCAGACGGCGCGTTTCTGTTTTCCGCCGACACCCGACAGGAAGCGGTCGAGGAACTCCAGAACGCCGCATAATAAGCTGTCGCGAAACTAAATAACATGTAAAAAAGCTCCCGGTTCACTTTTCGGGAGCTTTTTGTTATCCTGCGCTTATTTCGCACGCATTTTATTGAATTTTTCCTTGATATGCGCTGCGGCTGCGGCAGGGTCAGCCGCCTTCATGACGGCGGAGACGACCGCGATGCCTGCGATTGGGCTTTCCGACAGCACATCCATGTTATCTGCGTTCAGTCCGCCGATCGCGACGACCGGAATCGGCACAGCGCGGCAGACGTCGTTCAGCACGGAGACCGGCGTTACCTTGGTGGTAACATGCGTGGTGGTCGGGAAGATCGCGCCCGTACCGAGGTAGTCCGCACCATCCTCATAGGCCGCCTTCGCCGCCTCGACCGATTTTGCCGTCGCACCGACGATCTTGTCCGGGCCGAGCAGTCTGCGGCAGACTGCGACCGGCAGGTCGCTCGCGCCGACGTGAACGCCTGCGGCGTCGCACGCGATGGCAACATCTACGCGGTCGTCAATGATGAGCGGCACCTGAAAGCGGTCAGTGACCGCCTTGACCTGCTGTGCCAGCTCCAGATACGCACGGCCGCCCGTGTCCTTCTCGCGCAGCTGAATGAGCGTTGCGCCGCCCCTGCAGGCCTCCTCGACTGCGTGAAGCAGCGTTTCGGTCGTGTGATAGGTGCTGTCCGTGATGACATATAACGTGGGATCGAATTTCATTCTTCTTCTCCTTCTTCCTCTTCTTCTGTTCCTGCGATTTCCGTGACGAGCAGACCCTCGCCTGCACCGAGCGACGCGAGCGTCGTGCCGTCCGGGGCAAAGACTGCGCTGTAGCCGATAAAATGGTCCGCGCGGTACTGATCCGCGCCGATGACCGTTACCTCGTTTTCGATGGCGCGCGCACACAGCAGCGTATTCCAGTGCAACGGCTTGTTCTCGCCGCAGACCCAGCCTGCCGGTACGAAAAGCACATCCGCACCGCGTTTTTTCTGCTCGGCCGCGAGCTCCGGGAAACGCAGCTCATAGCAGGTGATGATGCCGAGCCTGCCGGCCGGGGTTTCGATGGGCTCAAAAGGCTGTTCTCCTGCCCGGCACTCCTCCGACTCGCAATAGCCGAAAGCGTCATACAGACGGTTTTTGCGGTGTGTGCCGCGCAGACGGCCCTCGTCGTCAATGACGACAACCGTATTGTACGGCAGGCCGTCCGTCTGCTCGTACATGCCCGCGCAGATCCAGAGGCCCTGCCCTGCCGCGAGCTCACTGAGCGCTGTGACAAACGGGCCGTCGAGCGGCTCCGCCGCCTCCGTGTTGCGCGCCGCGCGGTCGCTTCCGGCGCAGAACATCGCATATTCCGGCAGAAACAGCATATCCGCACCGGCCTCCGATGCGCTCCATGCCAGCCGTTCGATCATATACCGGTTCATTTCCTTGTTTTCGCCGGAACCGATCTGAGCAACTGCAATCCTCATGCTTCTCTCCATCCTTTGCATACGTCGACCCACGCCTTGAAGCCGGAGTATTTTTCAAGCTCCGGGATGGTCAGCTCGATGGCGGAATTCGACGAGCCGCAGGCCGGGAAAACCGTTTCGAAGCGACACAGCGACTCATCGAGGTACACGGCTACGCCCTCGTTGATGCCGAACGGGCACACGCCGCCGACCGCATGGCCGATCTCGGGCTCGACCTCCTCGAAGGCGAGCATGCGCGCCTTGCAGCCGAAACGGGCCTTGTATTTCGGGTTGTCGATCTTGGTGTCGCCTGCCGCGACGATCAGGATCACGCCGTCGTTCGTCCGGAAGGACAGCGTTTTTGCGATGCGTGCCGGCTCGCAGCCGACCGCCTCCGCGGCCAGCTCCACGGTCGCAGACGATACGGAAAATTCGAGAACGCGGCTGTCCGCGTCATATTTTTTCAGCCATGCACGGGCTTTTTCAATCGACATTGGGTTTCAGTCTCCTTTTTCTTCCGGGGGGATCGCGTCTATCATGCTCTCGCACAGACGGCGCAGGTAATTTGCGACCTCGCTGAGCGCAAGGCACAGGCGCAGGCGGTCATTCGGGTCGCTCGCATCGTTTGTGACCTGACTGCGAAGCAGCTCGGGGATAAACGCACGCATCTGCTCCTTGTCCTCGAGCAGCGACGCATAGCACGCCTCGAAATCCACATCCGTCCGGCCGGTCAGCGCCTTGACATCGCTCAGACGCAGCGTCTGCTTGAGATGATAAACGCACAGCAGCTGCATGATCTGCTCCCGGGTGTATTTTTTTCCTCGGACCGGTGTCATCAGTCCTTCTTTTACATAATTATTGACCATCGTCTTGGTCAGCAGCTTGTCCTCCGGCGAACGCTTGCTCCCGGAGAGCGTGCGGTCGAACAGCGTGAGCACCTGATCCATGTACAGATCGAGCTGCGGAACGTCAGACGGTGTGATGTCGCGGTCGGAAAATACCGCGTCTATGGTCTGTTCCAGCCGTGGCATAGGTTCCACCTCTTTACCATATAGTTTACTGTACTATTATAGTCCCTTCACGCGCCGCGCGCAAGTGCCGCCATGCGTGAAAGTGGACAGACAGGAAAATTTGTGCTATACTTGTTTCGTCTCCGACAGAGCCGGGCTTTTCCTCTCTGCCGGACAGAAAGGCAGGAAAAAAGCGATGAACCAGTTTTTTCGACGGAGCATTGCGGCCGCGGCTGCGGCACTCACGCTGACGGCAGGGCTTGCCGCCGGTGCGGCAGAGACGCAGAACAGCTCGATGCCCATTCTGATGTACCATGATCTGACTCAGGACCCGGACAAAACCTCCAGCATGACGGTCACGGACGAGCGTTTCCGTCTGGATATGGAATATCTGGAGTCGTTCGGCTATACGCCGCTGTTCCCGAGCGAGGTCGAGGAGATCGGTGAGGGCAAGCGCAGCCTTCCCTCCCGTCCCGTGATGATCACCTTTGACGACGGCTACCTCTCCAATTATACGATCGCCGCGCCCATTCTTCAGCAGACGGGCATGAAGGCGACCGTCGCGCTCATAGCGAGCCACATCAAGGAAGCGGACGACACCGACAGCAGCCGCCACTCGCTGAACTGGGACGAGGTAAAGTCCATGTATGACAGCGGTCTGTTCCAGTTCGGTTCCCATACCTATAACCTTCACAATCCGCAGTACGGCGGTGCAAATGCGCCGGACGGCATCAACGGCATCATGCGCGAAAAGGGAGAAACGCAGGCGCAGTATACCGAGCGCGTCGGGAACGATCTTGCGCAGAGCATTTCCCTCATCAAGGAGCACACCGGTCAGGCGACCGTCAATTACTTCTCCTACCCTTACGGCGCGTATGACCGCTGGATGCAGCCCATTCTCGAGAAAAACGGCATCAAAATCTCGACGCTGACCAACGCAGGCATGGCGCGCCCGACCTACGGTCTGTACAATCTGCCGCGCTACGGCATCCGCATGGACCGCACGGTCCCGATGGTGCTGCGCCAGAAGGCGACCGCCACCCCGACGACCGTTACGGTCTCGCTGAACGGCAAAAAGATCACGCTTCAGGCTTACAGCATCGGCGATGAAAACTATGTTCGCGTGCGCGACGCGGCGCTGCTGCTGAGCGGCTGCGAGTGGGATTACGCCGTCGGCTGGAGCGAGGAAAAGCAGCAGGTCACGCTCACGCCGCGCGAGCAGTACACCGCCATCGGCACAGAAAACAAGGCGCTCCCCTCCGGTCAGCGCACCGTGCAGTCGGTCACGGAGCCAACCATCGTGGACGGTCAGAGCCATATGATCGCGGCGTTCAACATCGACGACTACAATTATTACCGTCTGCGCAGTCTTGCGTCGGTATGCGGCTTCGACGTCGACTGGGACGAGGCAAGCCAGACAGTCAAAATCGTTGCGTAGCGAAAAACTATATATTTTCGATAAAAAAGAGCACAGAGTTGAATCCTGTGCTCTTTTTCTGCCTTAACGCATACCGCTCGGAAAACCGGTAAAAATTACATGCAGGCTTTCTCTTGCATTTCTTTGATAATATGGTATGATAGTAAATGCTATATAGTATTTAACTCTATATCATTTCAAGGAGGAGTCCATATGCCTCGTGTATTTCTCAAGGCTCGAGATCCGTTTTCCTGCTACTCTCACTTTATCGGCGCAGTCCTCAGCGCGGCAGGTCTGCTTATCCTGCTCGTGCGTCTGCTGTTCGACCCCGACATTACCGGACAGCTCGCAGGGGCGGCCGTGGTGTTCTGTCTGTCGCTCATCACGCTCTATTCCGCGAGCAGTGTGTATCATTTCTCGCTGCGCGGAGAAAACGTGCTGCGCCGACTGAAAAAGCTCGACCACAGCATGATCTACGTCCTCATTGCTGGCAGCTACACGCCGATCATCCTCAAATTTATGCCTGCGCCGCGCAGTTTTCTCTTTCTCGGCGTGATCTGGCTGATCGCGCTGACCGGCATTGCGGTCAAGCTACTCTGGATCGACGCGCCCCGGCTCATCGGTACTGCGCTCTATCTGGCGCTCGGCTGGGCGATCGCATTTGATTTCGGCGTGGTGCTCTCCATGCCCTCCCCTGCCATTGCGCTGCTCGCGGCAGGTGGCCTCGCCTATACCGTTGGCGGCATCATTTACATTACAAAGCGGCCGAATTTCAGCGATTTTCTCGGTTTTCACGAGCTTTTTCATCTGTTCGTCATCGTCGGCAGCGTCTGCCATTATGTGATGGTCATGCTGTACGTGCTGTAAGCTTTTTTATTTTCTTTCCTGCTATTGACAGGCTCTCTAATAGGATATATAATCTAATTAAGATTTAATATCAATTAGAAAGTGAGGTTATATTCATGCAGACAAGAAACACCGTTCAGCGGCAGATTGTTTTACAGGCGGTGCGCTCGCTGCACGACCACCCCACAGCGGACAGCGTTTATGCCGTCGTGGCGGCCGAGCACCCTTCCATCAGTAAAGCGACTGTGTACCGCAATCTCAATCAGCTCGCCCTTCAGGGCGAGATCCTGCGCGTTCCTGTGCCGACGGGCGCGGATCGCTTTGATTTCAACACGCAGGAGCATTATCATGTGCGCTGCACCAAATGCGGCAACGTCTACGACGTATTCATGCCGCCCATCACCGACCTGCTT
Source organism: Coprococcus eutactus (assembly GCA_963645185.1). Taxonomy (GTDB): domain Bacteria; phylum Bacillota; class Clostridia; order Oscillospirales; family Butyricicoccaceae; genus Agathobaculum. The sequence continues at coordinate 5,342 of CAVIRF010000005.1, forward strand.
GACCGCGTGACCGATTCCTCGGATGTCGAGCTTACCCATTACGACATTCTCTTCGATGGCGTGTGCGCGGCCTGCCGGAATAAATAAGATTTAAGGGACAAATCGAAAGGAGAAAATCACTATGGCTGATCTCAAGGGCACAAAGACTGAGGCGAACCTCCAGAGCGCATTCGCCGGCGAATCCATGGCGCGCAACAAGTACACCTACTTCGCTTCTAAGGCGAAGAAAGATGGCTACGTTCAGATCGCAAAGATCTTCGAGGAGACTGCGGCGAACGAAAAGGAGCACGCAAAGATCTGGTTCAAGCTGCTTAACGGCGGCATTGACGACACGATCGCGAACCTCAAGGCCGCAGCTGCTGGTGAAAACTACGAGTGGACCGATATGTATGCGACCTTTGCCAAGGAAGCGCGTGAGGAGGGCTTTGACCATATCGCAGACCTGTTCGAGATGGTCGGCGCGATCGAAAAGGAGCACGAGGCGCGCTACCTCAAGCTGCTCGACAACGTAGAGAACGGTCTGGTGTTCTCGCGCGACGGCGACCGCATCTGGCAGTGCTCGAACTGCGGCCATATCGTTGTCGGCAAGCAGGCGCCCGATGTCTGCCCGGTCTGCGCACATCCGCAGGCATATTTCGAAATCAAGGCTGATAATTACTAATAATTATTGTTCCGATAAATAAGGGGAGAAGCAAAAGCTTCTCCCCTTTTCTATTCAGTTTACCGCGCGAACGGCATCCTTCATGCTCTTGACATATTCCTTGACATGCGGCACGCAGTCCTTGCCGTACTTTGCACACAGCTTGACGATAGCCGAACCGACGATCGCGCCGTCCGACTGAGCTGCCATCTTTGCGGCCTGCTCGGGCGTGGAAATGCCGAAGCCGACAGCACACGGGATATCCTGCGCTTCCTTGACGAGCTTCACCATCGCGCCGATGTCGGTCGTGATGCTGGAGCGCACGCCGGTAACGCCGAGCGAGGACACGCAGTATACAAAGCCGGAGGCTTCCTTCGCGATCATGCGGATGCGGTCATGCGAGGTCGGCGCGATGAGGGATACGAGATCCAGACCGTACTGACGGCAGAGCGGATCAAACTCCGCCTTCTCCTCAAACGGTACGTCCGGCAGGATAAGGCCGTCCATGCCGATCTCGGCGGCGGTGCTGATGAAGCGCTCCGAGCCGTAGGAATAAACCACGTTCGCGTAGGTCATGAACACCATCGGAATGTCGGTTTTCTGACGGATGCGGCGCACCATGTCGAAAATCTTGTCCGTCGTGGTACCGGCGGACAGCGCACGCACATTCGCCTCCTGAATGACCGGACCCTCGGCGGTCGGGTCAGAGAACGGAATGCCCAGCTCGATGAGGTCCGCACCGGCCTCCACCATCGCATAAACGATCTGCTCGGTGATCTTGAGCGACGGGTCGCCGCAGGTCACGAACGGGATAAATGCCTTGCCGTTTGCAAAAGCAGTCTTAATCTTACTCATAGATGTCCTCTCCTCTGTAACGCGCAATCGCAGCGCAGTCCTTGTCGCCGCGGCCGGAAATGTTGATAACGATGATCTGATCCTTGCCCATCGTCGGCGCGATCTTCATCGCGTGCGCAACGGCATGTGCGGACTCGATCGCCGGGATGATGCCCTCGATGCGGCTGAGATACTCGAATGCGTTTACCGCCTCGTCGTCCGTTACCGGAACGTACTCCGCTCTGCCGATGTCGTGCAGGTAAGCGTGCTCCGGACCGATGCCGGGGTAATCCAGACCGGCCGAGATGGAGTAAACAGGCGCGATCTGGCCGTATTCGTCCTGGCAGAAATAGGACTTCATGCCGTGGAAGATGCCCAGGCGGCCGGTCGCGATGGTCGCGGCGGTCTCTGCGGTGTTGACGCCGCGACCTGCGGCCTCGCAGCCGATCAGGCGGACGCCCTCGTCCTCGATGAAGTTATAGAACGCGCCGATGGCGTTCGAGCCGCCGCCTACGCATGCGAGCACCACATCCGGCAGACGGCCTTCCTTCTCGAGCATCTGCTCCTTGATCTCCTTGGAAATGACCGACTGGAAATCGCGGACGATGGTCGGGAACGGATGCGGACCCATGCAGGAGCCGAGGCAGTAATGCGTGTCGTCGATGCGGCTCGTCCACTCGCGGAACGCCGCCGAGCAGGCATCCTTGAGCGTGCCGGTGCCGGTCGTGACCGGGATGACCTCCGCGCCGAGCAGGCGCATGCGGTACACGTTGAGCGCCTGACGCTCGGTATCCTCGACGCCCATGAATACGACGCACTCCATGCCCATCAGCGCCGCGGCGGTCGCGGTCGCAACGCCGTGCTGACCGGCGCCGGTCTCCGCGATGAGACGGGTCTTGCCCATCTTCTTGGCCAGCAGCGCCTGACCGAGCACGTTGTTGATCTTGTGTGCGCCGGTGTGGTTGAGGTCCTCGCGCTTGAGGTAGATCTTCGCGCCGCCGAGGTCGTTCGTCATATGCTCCGCGAAATACAGGCGCGAGGGACGGCCGGCATAGTTGTTCAGCAGCTCGGTCAGCTCCGCGTTGAATTCCGGGTCGTTCTTATAGTGGTTGTAGGCTTCTTCCAGTTCGATGACTGCGTTCATCAGCGTTTCCGGCATGTACTGACCGCCGTGTACGCCAAAACGTCCCTTGCTCATTGGTTTGCTCCTTTCACAAGCGCCGCAACTCGGCGCATCTTGTCGATATCCTTGGTGTCGTCTGTCTCTATCCCGCTCGAAATGTCGAGCGCATACGCGCCGGTTTGCGCCGCGCGCGTGATGTTTTCTTCGTTAAGACCGCCTGCGAGGAAATACGGGTGGTCGATCTCGCCGATCAGCGACCAGTCGAAGGTTTTTCCGCTGCCGCCGTAGGCGTGCTTGACGTAGGTGTCGAGCAGCAGGTAATCCACCGGCAGCCTGTCTGCCTCTTCGATGTCGCGATGCGTCTCGACACGCACCGCATAAATAATAGGGGCGCTCGTCAGGCGGCGCAGCTTTTTGATGTAATGCTCGTTCTCGTCGCCGTGCAGCTGGATCAGGTCGATCACTTCGTCCTTCACCAGCGCCGCGATATGCTCAGGCTCGTCGTTTACGAACACGCCGACCGCCTTGATCTCCGGGTCGAGGTGTTCCTTCAGCCGCGCCGCATCCAGATCGGATACATGACGGCGGCTGTCCGCGAACACAAAGCCGATATAGTCCGGTCTGGTCTCGTTTGCCGCTTCAATATCCTGCACACGGGTCAGGCCGCAGAATTTCAGTTTCATTTTGCCGCCTCCCGGAGCGCGTCAAGCGCCTGCTTTTTGTCTGCTGCACGCATCAGGTATTCGCCAACGAGGATCGCGTCCGCGCCCGTACTGCGCAGCGCCGCGGCATCCTTCGGCGAGGAAACGCCGCTCTCCGCCACGAAAACCGTGCCCTCCGGTGCGCCGTCGCGCAGTCTTGCCGCGTTGCCGAGATCGACCGTGAAGTCCTTGAGATTGCGGTTGTTTACGCCGATGAGGCGCGCGCCTGCCGCCACGGCGGACTGCATTTCCGCCGCATTATGCGTCTCCACGAGCGCGCTCAGGCCGAGCGCATCGCAGATGCCGATGTACCGCCGCAGCGTCTCGGTGTCGAGCAGCGTGCAGATGAGCAGGACCGCGTCCGCACCGAGCGCCTTCGCCTGATAGATCTGGTATTCGTCCACCGTGAAATCCTTGCGAATCATCGGGCAGGTAACGATCTTTCGAACCTTTTTGAAGATCTCGTCCGAGCCGAGGAACCATTTCGGTTCGGTCAGGCAGGAAACGCAGTCCGCGCCGGCGTCCTCATAGCTGCGCGCGATGGCTTCAAAGTCGAACACCGGGTCGATGACGCCCTTGGAGGGGCTTGCCTTCTTTACCTCGCAGATGAATGCGCAGTCTTTTCCGGCGAGCGCCTTCTCGAAGCGAAAATCGCCCTTCGGCATGGTCTCCGCCTGCGCCTTCATATCCACGAGCGATGTTTTCGCCTGATCTGCCGCGACTCGTTCCCGGGCGAAGGCGGCCAGTTCATCGAGGATCATGCCTTTGCCGCCTCCTGCGTTGCAGCGACGAACTGATCGAGCTTTGCGAGCGCCGCGCCGCTGTCGATGAGCTCTGCGGCCTTTTTGATGCCGTCCGCGAGCGTCAGACCGTCCAGACCGAGGTACAGCGCGATGCCTGCGTTCAGCAGGATCTCCGCGCGCTTCGCGCCCTGCTCCTTGCCGGAGAGGATGTCACGGGTGATCTGTGCGTTCGCCTTGGGCGAGCCGCCGCGCAGATCGTCTACCGTGCACTTGGTCAGGCCGTACTTTTCGGGGTCGAGCTGATACGGGGTCAGCTTGCCGTCACGGATCTCGCAGACCTTGTTCTCGCCGATGAGGCTCGCCTCATCCATGCCGCTGCCGCAGACGACCATGCCGCGCGTAACGCCGAGGTTGGAGAGCACCTGTGCCATCGGCATGACGAGGTTTTCGTCATATACGCCGAGCAGCTGCATGGTCGCGCGTGCCGGATTGGACAGCGGGCCGAGCACGTTGAAGATGGTGCGCTCGCCCATGCCCTTGCGGACCGGAGCCACGTTCTTCATCGACTTGTGATAGCCCTGCGCGAACAGGAAGCAGATGCCGGTGTCCGCGAGCACCTTTTCGTTCTGCTCCGGCGTGAGGCTGAGCACAACGCCGAGCTCTTCGAGAACGTCCGCTGCGCCCGACTTGGAGGATACCGAGCGGTTGCCGTGCTTGGCTACCGGCACGCCGCCTGCCGCTGCAACGAACGCCGAGGTGGTCGAAATATTGAACGAGCCGACCTCGTCGCCGCCTGTGCCGACGATATCCATGACCGCGCCCTTCGGCTCGATGTGTGCGCCCTTCTCGCGCATGACCTCGGCGCAGGCCGTGATCTCGGTGATGGTCTCGCCCTTCATGCGCAGTGCGGTCAGCAGGGTCGCCATTTCAATATCGGTGGCCGTGCCGTCCATCATCTCTTCCATCGTCGCGCGTGCGATCGCGTAGTCCAGATCGCGTCCGTTGATTGCCTCGTGGATTGCAAGCTGTATCATGATATATCAACCTTTCTGTTTCAGATGTTATACATTCAGGAAATTTTTCATAATAACCGTTCCCTGCGGCGTCAGAATGGACTCCGGATGGAACTGTACGCCGTAAATCGGCATGGTCTTATGCCGCACGGCCATGATCTCGCCGCGCTCGTCGCGCGAGATGACCTTGAGGCACTCGGGCAGGACATCCGGTGCGGCCACGAGCGAATGATACCGCGCGACCTTCACCTTTTCCGGCAAGCCTGCGAACAGCGGCTCCTCCGTATCTACCGTGACCTCGCTCTGCTTGCCGTGCATGAGCTGCTGCGCATGCTCGATGCGTCCGCCGAACGCCTCGCAGATGGCCTGATGGCCGAGGCACACGCCGAGGATTGGAATGCGTCCGCCGAGCTTCGTCACGACCTCCTCACAGATACCGGCGTCCTTCGGATAGCCGGGGCCCGGCGAGAGAATGATGTGCGAGGGGTTCAGCCCCTCGATCTCGCTGACGGTCAGCGCATCGTTTCGCACGACGCGCATATCCGGCTCGATGGCCGCCGCCTGCTGATAGAGGTTATAGGAAAAAGAGTCGTAGTTATCAATCAGGAGTATCATTATCCGTCTACCTCCGAAGCGCTTTCGAGTGCATTGATGACCGCACGGGCCTTGTTCGCGCTTTCCATGTATTCGTTGTGCGGTACCGAGTCCGCCACGATGCCGCCGCCGGCCTGTACGGTGACAACGCCGTTCTTCTTCGCCGCCATGCGGATGGCGATGCAGGTATCCATGTTGCCGGCAAAATCCAGATAGCCGAGCGCACCGCCGTATACGCCGCGCGGCTCGCTCTCCTGCTCCTCGATGATCTCGCAGGCGCGGATCTTCGGCGCACCGGACAGCGTTCCTGCCGGGAGCACCGCCTCGATGGCGTCGCAAGCATCGTACTGCTCTGCGATATCGCCCTCGACCTGCGAGCAGATGTGCATGATCTTGGAGTATCGGTGGATCATCATGTAATCCGTGACCTCGACTGTGCCGACCTTGGACACGCGGCCGAGATCGTTTCGTCCGAGGTCGACCAGCATGTTATGCTCGGAGAGCTCCTTCTCGTCGGCCAGCAGCTCGCGCTCGAGCGCCTTGTCCTCCTCTTCCGTCTTGCCGCGCGGACGGGAACCGGCGACCGGGAAGGTGGTCAGGCGGCCGTCCTGCAGGCGGACCAGCGTTTCCGGCGAGGAACACATGATCTCGTCTCCGTCAATAGAGAAGAAAACCATGTACGGCGAGGGGTTGGTGGTGCGGAGCACGCGGTAGGCGGAGATCAGGCTGTCCGCATACGGGCTCGTGAACTGCCGCGACTGAACCGCCTGGAAAATATCGCCGTTGAAGATGTATTCGCGCGTCTTTTCCACGATGTCCGTGTACTGCTCTTCCGTAACGTTGCAGGTGAACTGCGGCTTTGCCGTGACCTTGAGCGGCGGCAGCGGCGTCTGGTCTGCGATGAGCGCCGCCATCGCCTCGAGCGAAGCGCACGCCTTGCCGTAATTCTCCAGAACGTTGTCGGTCTGCATATTGACGATGAGCACGATCTTCTGCTTGAGGTGGTCGTATGCGATGACCTTGTCAAACAGCATCAGGTCGAAATCGTCCCATGCGCCGCGCTTGATCTTGAGCGTCGGCTCGGCGTAGCCGAGCATCGCATACGCGAAGTAGCCGACAAAGCCGCCCGTGAACGGAGGCAGGCCCTCGATGCGCGGTGCGCGGTATTTGCCGAGCACCTCTCGCAGAACGGAAAGCGGCTTGTCGGTCTCGACCGTGCGGTTTTCCGTGCCCTCGAGCGTGACCTTTCCGTTTTTGCAGGTCGCCCGGAGAATGGGGTCATAGCCGAGGAAGGAATAGCGCGCCCACTTCTCGCCGCCCTCTACGCTCTCCAGAAGGAAAAAGCGGTCGGAGCGCGTCTGGAGCCGGCGCAGGAGCGCGATCGGCGTAATCATATCGGCGTAGATCTCGCGGCAGACCGGAATGGTCGTGTATTTTTCTGCGAGCTTTACGATCTCATCACTGCTTGGAGTAATCATGGTGTCCAACCTCCACATCGAATTTAAGTCAAACAAAAAAGGCTTTCATCCTCACGATACATGACTGTATCATGGGACAAAAGCCTTGAAAACTTCTGCGGTACCACCCAGATTGACGCATAGCGCCCACTCATCAGTGTGCCATCACACACCTTCCCCTCTAACGGCGGGATACCGTCAGCCATACTCTCGTTTCGGATTTCAGGCCGCCCTCACAAGTCCATTCAGCAACGTCCTGCGATACTGTCCTTTCACCACCGGACAGCTCTCTGGGAACGCGGTTTCGTTCTTACTTACTCTTGCTCTTCGGTTTTCGTGTTTAACTGTGTCCAAGTATAATACCCGGACTTTATTTTGTCAAGTGCCTTTTGGCATTTTCTTTCTCTCGCGGACGCCAGCCCGTTCTGTCCGCGTCAGCGGAACACCGGCGGCAGACAGAGCTCGTGCTTCGGGATGCGCGACCAGTCGAAGCTCTGCACGAGCTCTCGCGCGCTCACCGGCTCTGCGCGGTCGGTAAGGTTCGCGGCGAAGGCGAGCGCCCCGATGACCTGCTCCGGCGTAAAACGCTCGCGCAGCAGACCGAGGTCAAGGTCCTCGTCGCGCTTGGACAGGCGGCGTCCGTCCACGTCGCACAGCAGCGGAATGTGCACAAAATGCGGCGGCTCGAAGCCGAACATGCGGTACAGCCAGATCTGGCGCGGCGTGCTGGAGATGAGGTCGCTTCCGCGCACGACCTCGGTCACGCCCGACAGACCGTCATCGACCGTCACCGCGAGCTGATAGGCAAACACGCCGTCCGAGCGCCGGATGATGAAGTCGCCGCACTCCTCCGCAAGGTTTTCGCTGTACGCGCCGAACACGCCGTCGGTGAACGAGATGGTCTCGTCGGGCACGCGCACGCGCGTCGCAGGCGCACGCTTTTTCCGTTTTTCCGCGACCTCCGCAGGCGTGAGGTCCCGGCAGGTCCCGGCGTACAGCACGCGGCCGTCCGAGAGATGCGGCGCGCTCGCGGCGTGCAGCGCGGCACGGGAGCAGAAGCACGGGTAAAGCAGACCCTTTTCGCGCAGGATCTGCTCGTATTTCTCGTAAATCGGCGCACGCTCAGACTGATACGGCACCTCGCCGTCCCAGTCGAGGCCGAGCCAGCGCAGATCGTCCATAATAAGGTCGGCGTAGCTGCGCGGGCAGCGCATCGCGTCAAGATCCTCGATCCGCAGCAGGAACGCGCCGTTCTGGTGGCGTGCGCTCAGCCACGCGAGCAGCGCGCACAGCACGTTTCCGAGATGCATGCGGCCGCTCGGGCTGGGCGCAAACCGTCCGACTGTCTGCATCGGCAGTCTCCCCTTTCTGTCTTTTCACTCCGACTATTCTACCACATCGTGCATATACATTGCAACAGTCCGGTATTTCTGCTATAATAGGGCGCACAAAGATTATGACAGGAGGAAACGGTCATGGCTGCACGAAAACGTCTTGTACTCGCGCTGCTGCTGACGCTCAGTCTTTCCGCGTGTGCGTCGAGCGAGCCGCCGCAGGCGGAAACGCCGCCCATCCAGCAGGCGCAGCCCGAAGCGCCCGAGCCGACCATAGAGGAACAGCAGCAGACCGCCGCCAAAGAATACACCGAAAAGCTTACGCTCGAGCAGCAGACCGCGCAGCTGTTCTTTGCGCGCTATCCGGACACCGACGCCGCCGCGCAGGCCGCCGAATACAGCCCCGGCGGATACATCCTGTTCGGGCGCGATTTCGACGGCAGGACCCGGGAGGAAGTGCAGAGCGACATTGCGTCTTATCAGGCCGCCGCAGCCGTCCCGATGCTCATCGGCGCGGACGAGGAGGGCGGCACGGTCGTGCGTGTGAGCGCCAATCCCAGTCTGCGCGATACGCGCTTTTCTTCGCCGCAGAAGCTGTACGCCGAGGGCGGTCTCGACCGCATCCGCAGCGACACGGAGGAAAAGGACGCGCTCCTGCTCTCGCTCGGCATCAACGTCAATCTCGCGCCGGTGTGCGATATTTCGACCGCCCCGTCGAGCTTTATCTATCCGCGCACGCTCGGTCAGGATGCCGAAACGACGAGCGAATACATCCGCACGGTCGTCGAGCAGATGAAAACCGACGGCATCGGCATGGTGCTCAAGCATTTCCCCGGCTACGGCGGCTCCGCCGATACGCATACCGGGCAGGCGGTCGACTCGCGTCCGCTGAGCGACTTTGAAAAGAACGATCTGCTGCCCTTTGAGGCCGGTATCGACGCCGGTGCGCAGGCCGTGCTCGTCAGCCACAACATCGTCACCTGCCTCGACGCGGACTATCCGGCGTCACTTTCCCCTGCCGTGCACGCTCTGCTGCGCGACCGGCTCGGCTTTGACGGCGTGATCATGACCGACGACCTCGCCATGCAGGCCGTGACCGATTTCACAGGCGACGAAAACGCCGCTGTGCTCGCCGTAAAGGCCGGGAACGACCTTCTCATCTCGTCCGATTTCGTCACGCAGTATAACGCGGTGCTCGCCGCCGTGAAAAACGGCACGCTCCGCGAAAGCGACATCGAGCAGGCGGCGCAGCGCGTCATTCTCTGGAAGATACAGCTCGGCCTGATCGCTTACTGAAACCATTTTTTCTTCGATATGGAGGCAATCTATGAACATAACCGTATATCTTGGCGCAAACAAGGGCAATTCTCCCGTGCTTGAGCAGGCGGTGCGCGAGCTCGGCGCATGGATCGGCGAGAGCGGCAACGCGCTCGTCTACGGCGGCTCGAAGTCCGGTCTGATGGGCGTGCTCGCGGAGAGCACGCTGCATGCAGGCGGCCGCGTGACCGGTGTCGAACCGCAGTTTTTCATCGACGCAGAGCTCCAGTACGACGCGATTGACGAGCTCATCGTCACGCAGACCATGGCGGAGCGCCGCACGAAGATGATCGAGCTCGGCGATGCGTTCATCGCGATGCCCGGCGGCACGGGCACGCTCGAGGAGATTTCCGAGGTCATGAGCATGTGTGCGCTGGGTCATCTCGACAAGCCGTGCATCCTGTACAACTTGAACGGGTATTACGACGATCTTCGCGCGCTGCTGCGCCGCATGATCGACGCCGGTCTCTCGACCGAAGAACGTCAGCGCGGCATTTTCTTTGCGTCGACGCTCGACGAGATACGCGAGCTGCTGAAATAAGGCTTCATGATATGTAAACTGCGGCCTTGTCCGCAGTCTAATCCCCCCTTTCCGCGCATATGCTGAGGTAACTGCATGGAAAGGGGTCTTTTATTTGCTGTTTCCTGCTCTGGCGGCGCTCGGCGGCGCATTTTTCTTCTTTGTTCTGCGCGTGCAGGGTGCGGAGGGCTGCTTTCCCAAGCCGCTCTCTGCCGAGGAAGAAGCAAAACTGTTGAAGAAAATGCGCGAGGACGGCGATAAAACCGCGAGAAATCTGCTGATCGAGCACAATCTCCGTCTCGTTTCGCACATCATCAAAAAATACTATTCTCCGGAGGCTGACCGGGATGACCTCTTTTCCATCGGGACTATTGGACTCATCAAAGCGGTCGACACCTTTCACGCGGAGCGCGGCATCCGTCTGGCGACCTACGCCTCCAAGTGCATCCAGAACGAGCTGCTGATGCACTTCCGCCGCAAGCGCAAAACGGCCGGCGAGGTCTCGCTCTCGGATACGCTCGAGACCGACGGCGACGGCAACGCGCTTTCGCTTCAGGATACGATCAGCTGCGAGGACGAGGGCCTGAACGCTGTGGACGATCACGACCGCTATTTTCCCATGTACCGCGCTCTCTCCTCCTCGCTCAGTCCGCGCGAGCGCGAGATCATCCGCCTGCGGTACGGGCTCGGCTCGTCCGCTCCCCTGCCGCAGCATGAGATCGCCCGGCGCATGGGGCTGTCGCGCAGCTACATCTCCCGTATCGAAAAACGGGCGCTCGAAAAGCTCCGCAGCTCCATCGGTGAGATGCCTCCATAAAAAATTAAGCCCTCTCGAGGAAAAATGCTTGACACCCGGCTGCGGCTGCGCTATAATAATTAAGTCGCAAGAGAGCGGCAAGCATTCAGCCGAATTGTGTAAAGGTAGCACGACAGACTCTGACTCTGTTTGTGAGGGTTCGAATCCTTCTTCGGCTGCCACATAGACCACTTGAAACCACAGGGTTTCGAGTGGTTTTTTATTTATCTGACAGGAAAGGACGTGTCGCTATGCTCATCCGTTCGGTCGCCGGACTGTATTTCAGCCCGACCGGCACCACACGCACACTCGTCACCGCCGCAGCGGAGCAGGCCGCTGACACGCTCGGTGTCCCCTGCCGTTTGATCTCGCTGAACACCCCGGCGGAGCGTGAAAACGCATTCGATTTCTCCGCGGATACGCTTGTCATCGTCGGCGCGCCGACCTACGCAGGCAGACTTCCGAATAAAATTTCGCCCGACCTGCGGCGCATTCTGCACGGCAGCGGCTCTCCTGCGATCGCGCTCGTGACCTACGGTAACCGCGCCTACGAGAACGCGCTCGCTGAGTTGTTTCGCGTGCTGACCGATGGCGGCATGCAGCCGGCAGCCGGTACGGCCTGTGTCTGCCAGCATTCCATCGCTCGCGCGCTTGCGGTCGGCCGCCCGAATGCGGACGACTGCGTCGAGGTGCGCCGCTTTGCCGCCGAGGCTGCGGAGCGTATTCGGGATGCTGAGACCACCCTCTCTCCTGCCGTGCCGGGCGACGCGGACAGCGCCTATTACGTCCCGACGGGCACGAGCGGCAAGCCTGCGAAATTTCTCAAGTCTGCGCCGCTGACCGACCGCGAGAGATGCGACGGCTGCGGCCATTGCGCAGCGCTTTGCCCGATGGGCTCCATCAGCAGCGAAGATCCAGCCGTTGTCTCCGGCATCTGCATCAAGTGTCAGGCCTGCATCCTCGGCTGCCCGAAGGGCGCGAAGCATTTCGATGACGAGCAATTTCTATCCCATATGCAGATGCTTGAGCAAAAATTTGCCGGTGTACATCGAGAAAACGAATTTTATCTGTAAAAAAAAGAGCGAAACCATGCTTACGGTTTCGCTCTTTTCGTTATTTCTGCCCCTTGACGCGGTCCCAGTACGCTTTTGCGGTCTGTTCAGTCTTATTCGGGCCGAATTCGTAGTATTTCGCGCCAGAAAGCTCCGCCGGAAGATATTCCTGCTCGACCCAGTGGTTTGGATAGCTGTGCGGATAGCGGTAGGTCAGGCCGCGTCCGAGTTTTGCCGCGCCGCCGTAATGCGCGTCCTTGATATGCGCCGGGATGTCGCCGGTCTTGCCGGCGCGGATGTCCGCGAGAGCCGCGTCGATCGCCATGCAGGCGCTGTTGGACTTGGGCGCGGTCGCCATGACGATCACCGCCTGTGCGAGCGGAATGCGCGCCTCGGGCAGGCCGAGCTGGAACGCGCTGTCCACGCACGCCTTGACGATCGCGGCGCACTGCGGATACGCAAGGCCGATGTCCTCGCTCGCGATGACGAGCATGCGGCGCGCCGCCGAGATCATGTCCCCGACTTCGAGCAGGCGCGCGAGATAGTGCACGGCGGCATCCGGGTCCGAGCCGCGGATGGATTTTTGCAGCGCGGACAGAATGTCATAATGGCTGTCGCCGTCGCGGTCATAGCGCATGTTCGAGCGCTGCGCCGCCTGCTGCGCATCCGCGAGCGTGATGCCCTTTTCCCCTGCGCCGGACACGAGCAGCTCGACCGCGCCGAGCGCCTTGCGCACATCGCCGCCGACCGCCTGCGCGATATGCGCCGCAACGCCGGACTCGACCGGAATATCGCGTCCGTCAAGCGCGAGCGTAAACGCCCGGTCGACTGCGCGCTGCATGTCGGACGCCTCGACCGGCTTGAACTCAAACACCGTGCAGCGGCTTAAAATCGCGTTGTAAATATAGAAATACGGATTTTCCGTCGTGGACGCGATGAGCGTGATCTTGCCGGTCTCGATGAACTCCAACAGGCTCTGCTGCTGTTTTTTGTTGAAATACTGGATCTCATCCAGATAAACGAGCGCGCCGTTCGGCGCCAGGAAGGTATCCAGCTCGTCAATGATGGCCTTGATGTCCGCGATACCTGCGGTCGTCGCATTGAGATGGTACAGCTTGCGGTCGGTCTGCTTCGCGATGATGGACGCGACCGTCGTCTTGCCCACGCCGGACGGGCCGTAAAAGATGAGGTTGGGAATGCTGCCGCTCTCGATGACGCGGCGCAGAAGTCCGTTTTTCCCGAGAAGATGCTGCTGTCCCACAACATCATCCAGCGTTTTCGGACGGATTTTATCGGCTAAAGGCTGATACATGGCAATTTTCCTTCAAATCATAGAGTGTGTATCAATTATAGCACACTCTTTCCGTTTTCACAAACTCCGCTTGACTTTCTCGCTTTATCATGATAAACTAATGGCATCCACAAAACCGACAGCAAAGGAGTCTTCTCATGAACAAGCCTTTTCTCGATAAGCTGCGCAAGATCGACCCGTATGTGCCGGGCGAGCAGCCCAAAACCGCGAACATTATCAAGCTCAACGCCAACGAAAACCCGTATCCGCCTGCGCCGGGCGTGACCGAGGTGCTGCGCACCTTTGACGCGGCGAAGCTCGCTGTCTATCCGGACGCGAACGCCAAGGCGCTCAAGACCGTGCTCGCAGAGCGCGAAGGCCTCAAGCCCACGCAGGTTTTCCTCGGCAACGGCTCGGACGATGTGCTCGCGCTCGCGTTCCAGTCCTTCTTCTGCTCGGGTGAGCCCATCCTCTACCCCGACATCACCTACTCGTTCTACCCGGTCTGGTGCGACCTGTTCCGCATCCCCTACGAGACCGTGCCGCTCGACGAAAACTTCTGCATCAACCTGCGCGACTACGACAAGCCGAACGGCGGCGTGATCCTGCCCAACCCGAACGCGCCGACCGGCCGCGCGCTCTCGCTCGCAGAGATCGAGGATCTGCTCCAGCACAACGCCGACTGCGTTGTCATTATTGATGAAGCCTATGTCGATTTCGGCGCAGAAAGCGCGATTTCGCTGATCGAAAAGTACGAAAATCTGCTTGTCGTGCAGACCTCGAGCAAATCCCGTTCGCTTGCCGGCATGCGCATCGGCTACGCCTTCGGCTCCGAAACCCTAATCTCCACTCTTGAAGCGGTCAAGAATTCGTACAATTCCTACACGATGGACTCGCTCGCGCTTGCAGTCGGCGAGGCTTCCATCCGCGACGAGGCATATTTCCGCGAGACCTGCCGCAAGGTCGCCGCAACGCGCGACAGAGCGGCCGACGAGCTGCGCGCGCTCGGCTTCGAGGTCACGCCCTCGCTGACCAACTTCCTGTTCGCGACCCACCCGAAAAAGGCGGCACCCGAAATCTTCTCCGCCCTGCGCGAGAAAGGCATCTTTATCCGCTATTTCAAGCTGCCGCGCATCGACAATCACCTGCGCATCACGGTCGGCACAGACGAGCAGATGGACGCGCTCATCGCTGCGCTGAAGGAAATCCTGTAAAGTCCATACGACATGAAAAAAGCTGAACCCGCGGAACAGATCGGGTTCAGCTTTTTTACTTTTTATCAGCTTTTTGCTTTTTATTTATCGATGAGCTTGATGATCTCGTCGATCTTCTGTTCGCGTGACTGTTCGTCGCCGTTCTCGAAGGCGTCGCGGACACAGCCGTTCAGATGGGCACGAAGCACCTCTCGCTGCGCCTTGTGCACGAGCGACTCGACCGCCTGAAGCTGGGTCACGATGTCCATGCAGTAGCGGTTTTCGTCGATCATGCGCAGCACGCCCTCCAGCTGTCCGCGCGCGGTGCGCAACAGCGGCTCGACACGCTTGCGGTCTGCCATCATTCGATGCCGACCACCTTATAGCCTGCCTCGGTGACAGCGCTCGTCAGCGCTGCATCGTCCGGGAGCTGTTCCGCCTTGACGACTGCCTTGCCGCCGTCCAGATCGACCTCTGCGGTCACGCCCGGCAGCTCCTCGAGCGCCTTTTTGACATGTGCGACGCAGTGCATGCACATCATGCCCTCCACCTTAATTGTCTTTTCCATAACATTTTCCTCCTTGTTTTTCGCCGTTTCCGACGTTTTCGGCTCACTCTGCGGCAGAACGACCGGGTCGCCTGCCTGCTTGACGCGCTCGCTCGCCTTGAAAAAGCGCAGGCGCAGCGCATTGGATACAACGCAGACCGACGAAAGGCTCATCGCCGCCGCGCCGATCATCGGGCTGAGCTTGATGCCGAACGGCACCCACAGCGCGCCGGCTGCGATCGGAATGCCGATGCAGTTGTAGAAGAACGCCCAGAACAGGTTCTGGCGGATGTTGCGGATGGTCTGGCGCGACAGACGGATCGCATCTACCGCGTCCATGAGGTCGCTCTTCATCAGCACGACGTCCGCCGACGAGATCGCGACATCCGTGCCTGCGCCGATGGCAATGCCGACATCCGCACGCGCGAGCGCCGGTGCATCGTTGATGCCGTCGCCGACCATCGCGACCTTGCGGCCTGCGGCCTGCTTCTCGCGCACGATGCGCTCCTTGTCCTGCGGCAGGACCTCCGCGATGACCTCGCGCACGCCAAGCTCGGAAGCGATGGTCTGCGCAGTCTTTTTGTTGTCGCCGGTCAGCAGCGTGACCTCGATGCCCATGCCCTCAAGCGCCTTGACGACCGCGCGGCTCGTCGGCTTGAGCACATCCGCTACGGCGAACGTGCCAACGACCTGACGGTTTGCCGCGAAGAACAGCGGCGTCTTGCCTGCGTTCGCCAGCTTTTCGCCCAGCTCCTGCATGGAACGCGAGAGCGCAAGGCCGTTTGCAAGCAGCATGCGCTGATTGCCTGCCATGCACGGCACGCCGTCGACTACCGCGCGGATGCCCTGACCCTCGACCATCTCGAAATCAGTAACTGCGCGCTCCTCCGCGCCCTTTTCGAGCGCATAGCGCACGATCGCATCGGCGAGCGGATGATCCGAGCGCTTTTCGAGCGAAAGCGCAAGCGACAGAAGCTCTTCAGCCGCCACACCCCATGTCTGCACATCGGTCACGACCGGACGGCCTTCCGTGACCGTGCCGGTCTTGTCCATGATAACGCTCGTGACGTTATGCAGGTTCTCGAGCGCTTCCGCGGACTGGAACAGCACGCCGTTCTTCGCGCCGACGCCCGTGCCGACCATGATGGCGACCGGGGTCGCAAGGCCGAGCGCGCACGGGCAGGAAATAACGAGGACGGAAATCGCACGGGTCAGTGCGAACGAAGGGGTCTCCCCTGCGATCAGCCAGATGATAGCGGTCACGAGCGCGATGCACATGACGACCGGCACGAACACACCGGCGACCTTGTCCGCGAGCTTGGCGATCGGCGCTTTGGACGCACCGGCCTCTTCGACCAGACGGATGATCTGGCTGAGCGTGGTGTCGTCGCCGACGCGCGACGCGCGCATCACGAAGTAGCCGCTCTTGGAGACGGTCGCACCGATGACCGTACCGCCGACGTGGCGCTCAACCGGCATACTCTCGCCCGTGATCGCGCTCTCGTCGAGGAACGCGCTACCCTCGGTGATCACGCCGTCAACCGGCACCGACTGGCCGCCGCGAACAACTACCAGATCGCCCACCTGCACCTGCTCGATCGGCAGCTGAATGGTCTGGCCGTCGCGGATGACCTCTGCGGTCTGCGGACGCAGATCCATCAGCGCCGCAATGGCCTCGCCGGTCTTGCGCTTGGCGCGCGCTTCGAAGAACTTGCCGAGCGTGACGAGCGTCAGGATCATGCCGGCCGACTCAAAGTACAGGTCGTGCATGAAGCTGTGCGCCGCCTCCGGCGTCGGTGCGGTGCCAATGCGGATGAGCGCGTAAATGCCGTAGATGAGCGCCGCGCCCGAGCCGACTGCGATCAGCGCGTCCATCGTGGGGGCGCGGTGCAGCAGGGTCTTAAAGCCGTTGATATAGTACTTGCGGTTGATGATGACGATGGGGAGCGTCAGAACGAGCTCGGTCAGCGCGAGCGCGAACATGCCGTCCATGCCTGCGGCATACGACGGCAACGGCAGGCCGACCATCTCGCCCATCGAGAAATACATGAGGACGATCATGAAAATCGCGGACACGATGATGCGCTTTTTCATCTCACCGAGGGCTTCATCCACCTGCGCGCCCTGCGCCGGTGCAGACTGCTGTTTGCCGTCATCCACAGCGGCGGTGTAGCCGCCCGACTGGACGGCGGCGATGATCTTTTCTGCATCGCAGGCCGTCTCGTCATATTCCACGGCCATGCTGCCTGCGAGCAGATTGACCTGTACCGAGCTGACGCCCGGCACGGCGGACACGCTTTTCTCGACATGTGCCGAGCAGGCCGCGCAGCTCATGCCGCCGACCCGGAAACGTTGCTTCATATCAGTTATCTCCTTTGCATTTCCCGGGAAAAGCAGCAGCAGCGAAGGCTTCGCCGTCCGCCCCTCCCCCGGGAGGGGGTATTTGTTATCTTGAGTATACGGCATTGGTGCAGTTTTGTCAAGGGAAAGTTCGCAGCCGCTAACGGATTTTTCTCTTGACAGAAACGAGCGGAGCATGGTATACTATGGACAATTAATGGTAGTTAATCTGTCCTGACAGGGCGAGGTAAACGAAAGTTTATCTCGCTCTTTTTTTTTTTCAATTTAAATAATTTATACATACAAAGGAGTACAAACAACAATGCCCAAGAACAAATTCCAAGACGTCGTTTTCACCATTATCATGGCTTCGATCATGGTTTACGGTATGGTCGTGTACAACATCGTGCTGAACACCGGCTCGCTCCAGAACTGGTGCTTCCTCGGCGCATTCCACGAATGGCCCCTCATGGTGCTCATCGCCATCGCGCTCGAGCTCGTTTTCGTCGGCAAGCTCGCCATGAAGGTAGCGTTCCGTCTGGTCAATCCGCGCGAGGCCGGCCCGACCCAGACCATGCTTGCGATCTCCGCAGCTTCGACCTGGCTCATGTGCCCGTTTATGAGCTTTTTCGCTACCCTGCTGTTCAAGGACAGCCATAACGCGCAGTTCGTTGCGATCTGGATCCAGACCACGGTCATGAACTTCCCGATGGCGCTCCTGCTCCAGTTCTTCTTCGCAGGCCCGATCGCGCGCCGCATCTTCGGCGCACTGTTTCGCGAGAACGACGCCGCTCCGGCACCGCAGGCGGAGCGCGGTTAAATCTGTATCCAAAAGGCACCCTTTCGGGTGCCTTTTTCGCGTTTATGGTGCTTTATTCCGTAATTGTAGTCCGGAATGCAAGGGCCTCGCTCTCGCCCGGGGCGAGGCTGCGGATGCCCTGCTTGTTCTCGATGGCGTGATCGAGATGCGTGCCGTCCGGAAGCGTGCTCCACGGCTCCAGACAGGTAAACGGCACATCAAAATCCTTGTACGGACTCCAGACGGCGAAATACGGGAAATCGCCGAAATCCATCGTCACGCGGCGGCTGTTTTTCGTGCTGCCGATGGATGCGCGGCGGACAGCCAGTCCCTCGGTCATGACCGCATCAGACGCAAACAGCTCGCGCGAAATGTGCAGCCTGCCGCCGTCGAGCGGCACACGGGTGCGCTCCGCGGTCAGCATGACGTTCTCGTCGGTGACGATGCGCGTCAGCGCGTCCGTTCCCTCGAACTCGACGAAATAATCCGTAATCTTCTCGCCCTCCTGCCAGCACAGCGTGTAGGCATCGTGACCGCCGACCTCGTAGTACATCGTGCTGTCGCTGTCGTTGCGCGTGATGTGCTCCTTGATAAGCGTGCCGCCGTCGAGCGTAAAGCGAACCGTACAGGTGAAGTCCCATAGATACATCTTTTTCGTGTACTCATTCTGCGTGAGCGTGAACTCCGCGCAGGTGCCGCTCACCTGCTTCGGCTCCCACTCCAGATCGCGGCCGAAGCCGTGCTGCGTGATCTCAAAGGACTTGCCGCCTGCCGTGTAGGTCTTGTCCTTGAGTCGGCCGACGATCGGGAACAGAATGGGCGCGTGGCGCTTCCACGCCGCCGGATCACCCTCCCAGACGTATTCCGTGCCGGTCGTTTTGCTCCTGAAGCTGCTCAGCTCCGCGCCGAACGGATTGATCTCCACCCGGAAGCCTTCATTTTCGAGAACGATCATGTTTTTTCCTCCTCTATGCTCTTTTTATGCGAAAAAGGCGCAAAGTCTGGTACTCTGCGCCTTTTCGATTTACTTGTTGATGTATGCCTTGAGCTCCTCGGCCTTGTCGCGGTTCTCCCACTTGACGCCAAGCTCCTCGCGGCCCATGTGGCCGTAAGCAGCGAGCTGCTTGTAGATCGGCTTGCGAAGGTCAAGCTGCTCGATGATGGCAGCCGGACGCAGGTCGAATACGTGCTCGACCGCCTGCTCGATGACGCCGTCGTCAACGATGCCGGTGCCGAAGGTCTCTACCATGATGGAAACCGGCTCTGCAACGCCGATCGCGTAAGCGAGCTGAATTTCGCAGCGCTTCGCCAGACCTGCCGCAACGACGTTCTTTGCGACCCAGCGAGCTGCATACGCGCCCGAACGGTCAACCTTGGTCGGGTCCTTGCCGGAGAATGCGCCGCCGCCGTGACGACCGATGCCGCCGTAGGTGTCGACGATGATCTTGCGGCCGGTCAGGCCGGAGTCACCCTGCGGACCGCCGATAACGAAGCGGCCGGTCGGGTTGATGAAGTACTTGGTCTTTTCATCGAGCAGCTCGGACGGGATAACGTGCTTTACGACCTGCTCGATCATGTCCTCGCGGATCTGCTGGAGAGAAACCTCCGGGCTGTGCTGAGTGGAGATGACAACGGTATCCACGCGAAGCGGATGGTTGTTCTCGTCATACTCGACCGTGACCTGGCTCTTGCCGTCCGGACGGAGGTAGTCGAACATGCCATTCTTGCGGACCTCGGTCAGGCGTTTTGCCAGCTTGTGTGCCAGAGAGATCGGCAGCGGCATGAGCTCCGGGGTCTCATCGCAGGCATAGCCGAACATCATGCCCTGATCGCCGGCGCCGATCGCGAGGTCAGCCTCAGATGCGCCCTCCTTGCTCTCGAGCGAGTTGTCAACGCCGAGCGCGATGTCTGCGGACTGCTCGTCGATCGCGGTCAGGACAGCGCAGGTGTCGCAGTCAAAGCCGTACTTTGCGCGGTCGTAGCCGATCTCGCGAACGGTGTCGCGCGCGATCTTCGGAATGTCTACGTAGCAGGAGGTCGAGATCTCGCCCATGACCTGCACCATGCCGGTCGTGCAGGTGGTCTCGCAGGCGACGCGCGCATACGGATCCTGTGCTAAAATCTCGTTAAGGATTGCGTCCGAGATCTGGTCGCAGATCTTGTCGGGATGGCCTTCCGTTACCGATTCAGAGGTGAAAAAATGATGTGCCATTTGTGTCATTGTCCTTTCTGTTTCTCGTGGAAGCGAAATAAAAAACGCTCCCGATTGGGAGCGAAAAATGCGTTCTGCTCCCTCATCTTTCGTGTTTCTACGCCGGATTTGGCACCTTACAGCGCTTTCGCGCGCAGGTTGCCGGGTTTCACAGGGCCGTTCCCTCCACCGCTCTCGATAAGGTAGATTATTTACTTACGGAGTATATCTTATATAAAATTTCAGCGTTTGTCAAGGGGGATTTTCGGCATCTCCGGAAAATCTATCCGCATTGACATTTTGCGCGAACGAGTATATAGTAAATAAGTAGCATTTTGCCTGCGGTTTTCAGCAGGCGCATCTACCCGCATTTTCACGCGCCGTGGCAGCAGCAACCGCTGTCCGCTGGCGCATTTATTATCATGGGAGTACGATTAGGATATGTATGTAAATGTTGGCATCGACATTGGTTCAACGACGGTCAAGATCGTTGTTGTGCGCGATGGAGAGATCATCCACAAACACTATGAACGTCATTTTTCCAAGGTGCGCGAAAAGGCTGTCGAGCTGGTCCGCGCCGCTCGCGAGCTCATCGGCGAGGATACGCCGATCCACTGCTCGATCACCGGCTCGGCCGGTCTCGGCGTTGCCAAGGCGGCGGACATCGACTTCGTACAGGAGGTCTTTGCCACGCGCAAGGCGGTCGGCGTGCACGTGCCGGCGGCAGACGTCGTCATCGAGCTCGGCGGCGAGGACGCGAAGATCGTCTTTCTGACCGGCCAGCTGGAGGAGCGAATGAACGGTTCCTGCGCCGGCGGCACCGGCGCGTTCATCGACCAGATGGCGGTACTGCTCGACGTCACCCCGACCGAGCTCGACCACCTCGCGCAGGGCGCAGAGCGCATCTACACCATCGCTTCGCGCTGCGGCGTGTTCGCCAAGTCGGACATCCAGCCGCTGCTCAACGAGGGCGCGCGCAAGGAGGACGTCGCGGCATCTATTTTTCAGGCGGTCGTCAACCAGACCATCGCCGGTCTCGCGCAGGGCCGCGAGGTCAAGGGCGATGTGCTGTTCCTCGGCGGTCCGCTGTTCTTCTTCAAGGGCCTTCAGAAGCGCTTTCAGGAGACCCTCGGTCTGGACGACGAGCACGCGCACTTCCCTGCTCTCGCGCCGTATGCCATCGCGGCCGGTGCGGCGGAATACGCAGGCACCACCACCAAGACCTACACGGTCTCTTCCCTTCTCGACGCGCTCGAGAAGGCCGCCGGTGCGCCGGTCGTTGCGAATTACCTGCCGCCGCTGTTCGAGTCCGAGCAGCAGTACGAGGAATTCAAGACACGCCACAGCTCGAACGACGTCATGACCCAGAACGTCACCGTCTACGAGGGCGACGCCTACCTCGGCATCGACTGCGGCTCGACCACGACCAAGCTCGTGCTCATCGGCGAGGACGATCAGATCCTGTTCCACCACTACCAGTCCAACAAGGGCAACCCGGCAGACGTTATCCGCGAGCAGCTGACAAAGCTCTATGAGCTGTGCGGCGACCGCGTACATATCGTCTCCTCCGCCGTCACGGGCTACGGCGAAGCGCTCATCCAGAATGCGTTCGGCGTGGATTTCGGTCTGGTCGAGACGGTCGCGCATTTCCGCGCGGCGCGTCACTTCAACCCCGACGTCGACTTCATCATCGACATCGGCGGTCAGGACATCAAGTGCTTCAAGATCCGCAACAAGTGCATCGACAACATTTCGCTGAACGAGGCCTGCTCGTCCGGCTGCGGCTCGTTTATCGAGACGTTCGCGCGCTCGATGGGCTACTCCATCGAGGAATTCTGCAAGCTCGGTCTGTTCGCAAAGCATCCGATCGACCTCGGCTCACGCTGCACCGTGTTCATGAACTCCTCTGTCAAGCAGGCGCAGAAGGACGGCGCCGGTATCGACGCGATCTCGGCCGGTCTGTCCGTGTCGGTCGTCAAGAACGCGCTCTACAAGGTCATCCGCGCGCACTCGCCTGACGACCTCGGCAAGCACATTGTCGTACAGGGCGGCACCTTCCTCAATGATGCCATCCTGCGCTCGTTCGAGCAGGAGATCGGCCGCAACGTCACCCGTCCGGCCATTTCCGGCCTCATGGGCGCTTACGGCGCGGCGCTGCACGCCAAGGACAACCGCCGCGAGACCACGACGCTCGTCGGCACGGATGTGCTGGCAGGCTTTGAGCACAACGTCCGCTCCACGCGCTGCGGCATGTGTGAAAACCACTGCAACCTCACCATCAACAACTTCGGCGGCGGCCGCCGCTTCATTTCGGGCAACCGCTGCGAGCGTCCGCTCGGCGGCACGAAAAAGGCCGACCTGCCGAACCTTTATAAATGGAAGCTCGAAAAGCTCCGCAGCTACGGCGAGCCGTCCGGCAACCCGGACCCCATCGCGACCATCGGCCTGCCGTTTGGCCTCAACTACTTCGAGCTGCTGCCGTTCTGGACCAAGTTCCTGCGCTCGCTCGGCTTTGAGACCGTCATTTCGGACGTCTCCACGCGCGACATGTACATGAAGGGACAGCATTCCATCCCGTCGGATACGGTCTGCTACCCGGCAAAGCTCATGCACGGCCACATCGAAAACCTGCTCGAAAAGGGCGTCGACTCGATCTTCTATCCCTGCATGACCTACAACCTCGACGAGGGTCGCGCGTCCAACTGCTATAACTGCCCGGTCGTCGCCTACTACCCCGAGCTACTGAAGGCCAATGTCTCCGCGCTCGCGAATTTCGATTTCATGATGCCGTATTTCGAGCTTGCCGACCCCAAGCGCTTCCGCAAGCACGCAGTCAGCTACTTCTGCAAGAAATATCCGCAGCTGAAAAAGAAAAAGGTGCTCGAGGCAGTCGACGCCGCCTATCAGGCGCAGCAGGAATACTACACCGCCGTTCGTCTGGAGGGCCAGAAGGCCATCCGCTACGCCGACGAGCATGGCCTTGATGTCGCGGTCATCGCAGGCCGCCCGTATCACGTCGACCCCGAGATCAACCACGGCATCGACCAGCTTATCTCGTCGTTCGGCCTCGTCATCGTTTCCGAGGACGCGGTATGGCAGCTGACCGACGCGCCCGAGGTGCACGTGCTCAACCAGTGGACCTACCACTCGCGCATGTACGGCGCGGCGAAGTACGTCACCCAGAAGGAAAACGCGCAGCTCATCCAGCTCGTGTCCTTCGGCTGCGGCATCGACGCGATCACGACCGACGAAATGCGCGCCATCTGCGAAAACGGCGGCAAGATCTATACACAGCTTAAAATCGACGAGATCAGCAACCTCGGCGCGGCCAAGATCCGCATCCGCAGCATGCTGGCCGCCGTAGAGGAGGGCAGAAAACTTGCAGAACACAACGCCTAAAACCTATAATTATCCGCAGTTCACCGAGGAGATGCGGCGCGACTACACCATTCTCGTGCCGAACATGCTCCCGGTCCAGCTCGGCCTCATCTGCCGCCTGATGCGCAACTACGGCTACAAGATGGAGCTGCTGCACACCGAGGGCCCGAACATCGCCGAGCAGGGTCTGCGCAACGTGCACAACGACACCTGCTACCCTGCGCTGCTCGTTATCGGTCAGCTGATGGACGCCATCCAGTCCGGCAAGTATGATGTGCACAAGATCGCGCTCATCCTGCCGCAGACCGGCGGCGGCTGCCGTGCATCCAACTACATCCATCTGATGCGCAAGGCGCTCGAAAAGAACGGCTACGGCTTCATTCCGGTTATCTCTCTGAACTTTTCCGGCCTTGAGAGCAACCCCGGCTTCAAGCTGACCAAGACCATGCTCATGCAGGTCGCCTACGCCCTGCTCATCGGCGACCTTATCATGATGGTCGCGAACCAGTGCCGTCCCTATGAGGTCGTCGCCGGTTCGACCGACAAGGCCATCGAGATCTGCATGGACGCCGTTGCAAAGCGCTTCACCGGCGATCGCGTCACGCGCTACGGCGAGGTAAAGCACCTGTTTCAGTTCGTACTCGATGTTTTCGGCAAGGTCCGTCTGGACAAGACGCAGAAAAAGAAGCTCGTCGGCATCGTCGGCGAGATCTACGTCAAGTTCTCTCCCCTCGGCAACAACCGTCTGGAGGAGTTCCTGCTCTCCGAGGGCTGCGAGCCGGTCCTGCCCGGTCTGATGGATTTCTGCCTGTACTGCATCTACAACTCGGTCATCGACCACGATCTGTACAGCCGCAACCCCAAGACCGCAATGATCTACAAAATGGTCTATCAGTTCGTGCTCTCCAAGCAGGCTGACATCATCAAGATGATGAAGAAGGACGGCCATTTCCGTCCGCCGATGGCATTTGATGAGGTGCGGAAGAAGTCGCACGCTATCATCGGTCAGGGCGTAAAAATGGGCGAAGGCTGGCTGCTGCCGGCCGAGATGGTCGAGCTCATCAGCGAGGGCGTCACCAATATCGTCTGCACTCAGCCGTTCGGCTGCCTGCCGAACCACATCGCCGGCAAGGGCATGATCCGCAAAATTCGCGAGGTTTATCCTCAGGCGAACATCGTCGCGGTAGACTACGACCCCGGCGCGTCCAAGATCAATCAGGAAAACCGCATCAAGCTCATGCTTTCGAGCGCAGAATAAGAGGACGATCATGAAAAAGCTCAAGCCCAACGATATTTCCGTTATGCGCACGGCGATCGGTCTCTACGCGCAGCCGCTCGGCGTCGAGTCGTTCGCGGTCATGCTGTCCGAGGACAAGACCGAGCCGAAGAGCGAGGAGGAGCGCGTCACGCGCGACCTGCTCCACCGCCTCGATCAGTACGAATACGGCCTCGCGCCCGAGTTCACGCTCTCCGAGGATGAGGTAAAGTTCGTCACCGACGCACTGCACCAGCTGATCGTGCGCGACAATCAGTCGCTCCAGTACGAAAAGCGTCCGAAGTGCATCCGCGAGTGCGAAAAGGAGATCCGCGCCGCGACCGTCTGCATCTCGCGCATCAACTGAATACAAATATTTAAGGCACGCCGTCAGGCGTGCCTTTCTTATTCTCCGCTGTAACGGGCGAAACCGCTCCGGCATAGGCTGAAATGACCACTTTGGCGGTCAAATCTACGATACTGGACTGATTTGATGCAACATACTGCTGTTCTTACGCTGGCGCAGCTCTCCGAAGAGCGCTCGGCGCGTATCTCCGCACTTCACCTCACCGGCGGCATGCGCCGCAGGCTGCGCGAGCTGGGTCTCATCGCCGGGACGCGCATCACCTGCCTGCATCGCGTGCCAAGCGGTGCGACAGCCGCTTATCTTGTACGCGGCACCGTCATCGCCCTGCGGCGGCACGACGCGGAGCGCATCGAGGTGCAGCCATGACGGACGCTCCCCCGACCGTTGCGCTGATGGGCAATCCGAACGTCGGCAAGTCCACGGTTTTCAACGCGCTGACCGGCGGACGGCAGCACACGGGCAACTGGAGCGGCAAGACGGTCGCGCTCGCGGAAGGGCGCATCACCGGCGAAAACATCACGCTCGTCGACCTGCCGGGTACTTATTCGCTGCACGCGCGCTCGCAGGAGGAGGCGCTCTCTCGCGAATTTCTCGCCTGCGGCGGCGCGCAGGCCGTCATGCTGGTCGCAGACGCCGCCTGCCTTCAGCGCAGTCTTGTTCTGGTTTTGCAGGTGCTCGAGGTACAGCCGCATGCAGTGCTCTGTCTCAATCTGATGGACGAGGCGCGAAAAAAGCATATCCAGATCGACACGGCAGCGCTTTCCCGTGAACTCGGCATTCCGGTCGTGCCGTGCGCCGCGCGCTCGAAAAAGGGACTGACCGAGCTCAAAAGCACGCTTCGCGCTGTGCTGAGCGGCGCGCTCCCTCCCTGCTCCAGACCGCCTATCCGCTATCCGGCGGACATTCGGTGCGGCCTGTATGCCGAGCCGCACGAGGGACAGACGCGCGATGAACTGGACGATATTCTGACCGCCGCCGCGGTCCTGCGCGCCGAGGAGATCATGCTGACCTGCGTCACCGCACCAGACAATCCGCACGCCTGTGACCGCGCCATCGACCGCGTTGTTCTCAGCCGCCGGTTCGGCATTCCGCTCATGCTCCTGCTGCTCGCGCTCGTTTTCTGGCTGACGCTCTCCGGCGCAAATGCGGTCAGCGCTGTGCTCTCCGGCTTTCTGCTCGGCCTCGAAGCGCCGCTGCGGCGTGCGCTCACCGCGCTCAGTCTGCCGTCCGGCGCGATCTCCCTGCTCACCGAGGGCGTATGGCGCGTGCTCGCGACCGTCGTTTCGGTCATGCTACCGCCTATGGCGATCTTTTTTCCGCTCTTCACTCTGCTCGAGGACGCCGGTTATCTGCCGCGCATCGCTTTTCAGCTCGACCATGCGTTCTGCTGCGCCGGCGCCTGCGGCAAGCAGAGCCTAAGCATGTGCTTGCGCGCGCTCCGTGCGCAAAAAACAAAACCACCACTAAAGTGGTGGTTTTGACTTGCAATATTTAGATTTCCTTGCCCTTCGTAATGATCGCATGCAGCACGAACGGGATGAACAGCGTGATGAGCGCCGCATAGCCAAGGTAAGCGTAGCCCTGCTTGACTACTGCCATCAGGCCGAACTGCGCGATAGCGAACGCGATAAAGGTGAAGATGAGGGTGAACACGGCGTTGCGCGCCAGATGGCCCTTCATGCGCTCCGCATCATTCTTGCGGCCACGCTCGATGGCGTTTACACAGCGCGTAACGATGCCGGAGATCATATTTACTGCGGTCGAGATCGATCCGAGGATGATCAGAATGGAGATGATCGGGGTCAGCACGCCTGCGCCCACGCCGTTCTGCACCAGAACGAGCATCGGAACGGAAGCAGTCGCGAGATCTGCCACATAAGCGACTGCCAGCAGGCCGATGATGGAAAGCTCCATTGCAGCGAAGTTGCAGACGAACATACCGATGGCTGCGCGGTTGATCTGCTTGACGTCAGTGACCGGCTCCATGTGCTGATACATGACTGAAACCGACGCGAGCTGGAAGAAAAAGTACAGCACCGCCATCCAGATCGCGGAGCCGAACGAGCCGTTCGCCTTGGAGATGATCGGCATCTCGCCGCCGGCCAGACGGCCGATGGCATCCGAAATCGCCGGCCACTGGGCAATGATGTTCGGCACGAGGACGAGCACCAGACCGATCAGAATGAGCACGCTGAGCGTGGACGCGCACTTGCGAACCATCGAGGTGCCGTACAGCGCGATGATAAAGATGAACGCGCCGACGATGAGCGTACACAGCCAGTACGGCAGGCCAGAGAGCGTCTGAATGGTCGAGCCGCCGGTCGCAAACGCCGCTGCGGAAGCCGTGCCGATCATGATAAGGTAGCAGATCTCATACAGATTGCTCATGATCGGACGGGTCTTGCCGTACAGGCTGTTGGAAAAGCTGCGGTAATCATAGGTCTTGTGCTTGTACGCATAGCACATGCCGTACCAGAAGAACAGCGCATACAGGCCCTGCGTCACCGCCGGAAGGATAAGGCACCAGATGCCGTAATTGATGAAATACTGGTAGATCTGCGCGCCGGAGGCAAAGCCGCCGCCGAACTGCGTGGTGAATGCGACAAACGCGATGCCCATGGCAAGCGGCATTCTGCTTTTGTCAACGAGCAGTGTTTTTTTCTCGTTCATTTTTCTTTCCCCTTTTACCCCTTGGGTTATTTATTGAATTCAATGACCTTGCCCGGATTGAGGATGAGCTTGTCATCAAATGCCAGCTTGATAGATTTGTAGAGCTTGATCATGCGCTCGCCGACGAACTCCTCGAGGAATTCCAGTCGACCGTTGCCGATGCCGTGCTCGCCGGAAAGCTGGCCGCCCAGCTTTTTCGACAGCGCGTACAGCTCGGTCAGGCTCGCGTGCGTTGCGCTCTTCCATTCCTCGTCGCTCATCTCCGGGCCGCGCAGCATCTCGGTATGGATGTTGCCGTCGCCGCAGTGGCCGCAGGGCTCGACGCGGATGCCGTGCGAGAGCGCGATGCGCTTGGCCGCCTTGACGTATTCTGCGATGCAGGCGCGCGGAACAACAACGTCGCATTCCTCCTGCGCGACCGAATCGGCCTTCATGCCCTCCAGAATGCCGCCGCGCACCGCCCAGACGGATGCCGCACGCTCCGGGGTGTTTGCGATGCAGCAGTCGATCGCGCCATGGGCGAGCGCCGCTTCCGCCGCGGCCTCTACCGCGCTGTCAAGCTCCTGTTTGCTCGATGCGTCATACATGACGATCAGCACGGCTTCGCCCTGCTTGACCGGCAGCAGCTTGCCGAGGTTGCGCTCCACGATGTCGATGAGCTCACGCTCAAGGAACTCGATCGCCGTCGGGACGAACGGCAGCGCCAGCACCTCCGGCACCATGTCCGCACACTCCTCCAAACTGCCAAACGGCATGACGAGCGTGCACGAGCAGGTCGGCGCAGGCAGCAGCTTGAGCGTGACCTGCGTCAGGATGCACAGCGTGCCCTCGGAGCCGATGACAAGATCCTTGATGTCATAGCCGGTCGTGTTCTTGACGACGTTGGACGAGAAATTCATAATGGAGCCGTCCGGCAGGACCGCTTCGATGCAGCGCACGAAATCGCGCGTCAGACCGTAGCGCACCGCCTTCATGCCGCCGGCATTCGTGATGACGTTGCCGCCGATGGAGGCGGTCTTTTCGCCCGGGTCGGGCGGATAGAACAGGCCCTCCGCTGCGGCCGCCGCCTGCACATCGAGCAGCAGCGCACCCGGCTCGCAGGTGATGGTCTGGTTTTTGTGGTCGACCGGGAAAATGCGGTTCATGCGCATGATGGAGAGCATGATGCCGCCGTATTTGCAGGTCGCGCCGCCGGCAAGGCCGGTGCCTGCGCCGCGGCACACTACGGGAATGTTGTTCTCGTAGGCATATTTCATGATGGCGGAAACCTCGTCGCGGTTTTCGACCTCTACGTAAAGCTCAGGCGGAAAAACGCCGTATTCCGGCATTTCGTCGCGGTAAAACTCGTGGGCGATCTCCTCACCGACCCACACGCGGTCCTCCGAGGTGACAGAGCGGATGTACGCAAAGTCCTCATCGGTCATTTTCTTATAGGGATACGGCACGGCTCAGTCCTCCTTTCTGTTCTGCACGAGCGCGGTCAGACGCGGCACGACCTGATACAGGTCGTCCACGATGCAGTAATGCGCGGTCTTGAAGATCTGCGCATCGGGGTCGCTGTTGATGGCGACGATGCATTCTGCGTCCTTCATGCAGGAGGTGAACTGAATGGCGCCCGAAACGCCGCAGGTGATGATAAGGCGCGGACGTACCGTGCGGCCGGACAGACCGATCTGGTGCATCTGGTCGCCGAAGCCGTTCTCGACCATCGGGCGCGTGAACGCGAGCTGACCGCCGAGCGCCTCCGCCAGACGGCGGCACATCTCGACGTCCTTTTCGCTGCGCACGCCGCGGCCTGCAACGACCAGAATATCCTCCTCGTCGATGGTCTTCTGCTTTTCGATGACCTCAGAGGACAGGATGCGGATGCGCGAGCGCGCCATGTCGTCGGTCACGGTGCACTTTACCACCTTGCCCGTCGGGTTCTGCACGCGCTCCGCGCGGTCCATGACGCGGTAGCGCACGGTCGCAAACTGCGGACGCGAGCGGCGGATGGCGATCTGCGCCATGATGTTGCCGCCGAACGCCGGGCGGATCTGAACCATGTCCGTACTCGGCTCGATGTCGAGCGTCGTGCAGTCCGCGGTCAGGCCGGTATGGAAACGGGTGGACAGACGCGGCGCAAGCGAGCGACCGAGCGCCGTTGCGCCGATGAGCACCGAGCTTGGGTGCGTTGCCGCGATGCAGTCCGCGACCGCATCCGCATAGCAGTCCGCGCGGAAGCCCTCAAAGCCCGGATGCTCGTAGACGTAGACCGTGTCTACGCCATACGGCAGCAGCTTTTCGGCGTTCTCCGCCGTACCCTCGCCGCCGACGAGCACACAGTTCACCTTGTAGCCGACCTTGCGCGCCATCTTGCGCGCCTCGCCGATCAGCTCGAACGCGACCGGATGAATATCGCCGCGCTCCTGCTCGACATAAACGAGAAAGTCGCTCCACTTGCTCTTGTCCACCGCATTCGCGCGCTGCTCGAAGCGGATCGCACCCTCCGGGCAGCTGCGCACGCACATGCCGCACATGCGGCAGGTATCGCCCACGGCGATGCCCTTCCCCTCGATGCTGAGCGCACCGAACGGACATTTATCAATACATTTGCCGCAAAGCGTACACTTTGCCGCGTCAAACTTCAAAAAATCCATGCTGCCGCCCCCTTAAATGATCTTCTTGCCGGTCAGGATGGCGAACAGCTCGTCGGTCTTTCCGGCAGCGTCGCCCTCGAGATAAACCTGCTTCTCGCGCTCGGGGGGCGCGAACATGCGAACGACAGCCGTCGGCGAGCCGATGAGGCCGTAGCGGCTGAGATCCTGATCGGGCAGATCGTCAAACGTCAGAACGTGCACCGGACGAGCCGCCGTTTCCTTCTTGAGTAGATAGGACGGCAGTCGCGGCACGCACATGTCCTTATCGACCGTGATAAGGCACGGATACGGGATTTCGGACTCCTGCGATACGCTGACAAGGTCCTGACGGACTCGGATGGCCTTGTCGTCCGCGCCGGTGATCTCCGCGACCCACGCCGCATGCGGCAGCGTCAGGTGCTCCGCGATGGCCGGGCCGACCTGCGCCGTGTCGCCGTCCGTGGTCTGACGGCCGCAGATAATGAGGTCCGCGCCGCCCAGCACGGTGATGCCCTGTGCGAGCGCATACGACGTCGCCAGAACGTCCGCACCGGCAAACTTGCGGTCGGACAGGATGACCGCGTCGTCCGCACCCATCGTGTAGGCGTCGCGCATCATTCCCTCCGCCTGCGGAGGGCCCATGGTCAGCACCGTGACCGTGCCGCCCAGCTTCTCGCGAAGCTGAAGCGCGGTCTCAAGCGCGAACAGGTCATACGGATTGGTACGGGTATCGCCCGAAAGGCGCTTCATCGCGCCGGTTTCCGGGTCAATATCGACCTTTGTGCCCGCAGGGACCTGCTTCATACAAACAATAATTTTCAAAGTGATTTCCCTTCTTCCCCTGTGGTGCCGGCTACGCCGGCAAGCGCGCTTTTACTTTTTATCAGTTAAAAGCGTCTGCATTTATTATAGCACTCTGCCTACTGCCTGTCCAGCATATTTATACCTGTATCCTTATTGGCCGCGCTGCACGAGAAACCGCAGGGCGGCGGTCTGCGCCGCCGTTTTGCCGTGCTGCGCCCCGATCTCCTTCAGCACCGGCTCATCAAAGATGCAGCGCTTGCCCTCGGTGAACGGCGACCACGCCTGCATGGCGGTGCCGCCTTCGGCGAGCGCACACCGCAGCGGCTCGCGCGGATAATAAACGTGTGCTTCGACCTGATTGACCGCCGGAATGATGCCGCACACGCGACAGAACGCACGGTACTCCCGCTCGTTGAAGTTGGAAATGCCGACCGCGCGCACCGTCCCTGCCCGATACACCTCGCAGAGCGCGCGGTACATCTCGAGCGACGCATCATACGGCTCGTGAATGAGCAGCAGATCAATATAGTCAGTTTGCAGCGCCGACAGCGACTTTTCAATATCGCGCTTTGCATTTTCGTAGCTTGCCGATGGCGTGAACAGCTTGGTCGTCAGAAAAATCTCACGCCGGTCCAGTCCGCTCTCGCGCACCGCCGCGCCGACAATCTCCTCGTTTTCGTACATCTGCGCCGTGTCGAGCAGCCGATAGCCCGTTTCCAGCGCTTCCAGAATGCAGCGTTTGCCGGTTTCGCCGCGCAGCGTCCACGTGCCGAAGCCGACCATCGGCATGCGCACCCCGTTATTCAAAGCAAGATATTCCATGCCCGTCTCCTTTTGTTTTTCCTCTATCATATCATGTTTTCCGCCTGTTTGTAAGGTGTGCCGTCTGCATTTTTCACAAACGCTCCGGCAAACAGCCGGTCTATTTTCTCGTGCTCCGAATGATTTTTTCGTTGCAATCTGCCGGTATTCGTCGTATACTTTTCATTGCGACTTTTTTCAGAAAGGACTCCATTTCATGACGTTTTATCAGGAACTGCAGCTTGGTCAGGCAGGCTCAAAGAACCTCATCCGCGCCTGTGAGACGCTGCGCGACCGGCTGCTGCATACGCTTATTTATCTTTTCAAGATCGCGCTCACCGTCAGCTTCTGCTTCTGCTTTGTCACGCTTTACAGCATGGCCTTCGGCAGCGCGAACAGCATCGTCGGCGTTGTCGTGCTGCTGTATCTGCTCGTGTTCCGCGCCGCCGACCTCCGTCTGCATATCGGCCAGTCCACCGCCCTGCTCGCAGCGTTTCTCACGCTCTCCGCGACTGCGCCCCATCTCGCGCACCTTGCAGGTCCGGTCCCCGGCTTTTTCATCAATCTCGCGTCTATCACATTCCTTATCCTGTTCGGCTGCCACGAGCCGCGCATGTTCAACCAGTCTACGCTCGTGCTCGGCTATCTGCTGCTCTACGGCTACGACGTGAGCGGCCGCGACTTCACGATCCGCCTTGCCGGTATCGCCTTCGGCGCGCTGCTCGTCTGCACCGTGTTCCTCTGCAAGCACCGCAGCCGCAGCATTCCGCTGCGCGTCCGCGACATTCCCGGCGCGTTCTCTCTGCATCATCCGCGCTCGCGCTGGCAGCTCTGCCAGATCTTCTGCGTGCCGCTTGTCGTGCTGCTCGCGGAGCTTGCCGGTCTGCCCCGTGCCATGTGGGCAGGCATCGCCGCCATGTCGGTCATCCTTCCGGCCGCCGAGGATATGCACTACCGGGTACGCCGCCGCATCATCGGCAATATCGCCGGTGTGCTGTGCTTTGTCGCCCTGTATTTCCTTCTGCCACCCTCCATTTACGCCTTTATCGGTGTGATCGGCGGCATCGGCGTCGGTCTGTCCGCAAAATACGGCTGGCAGGCGGTGTTCAACACCTTCGGCGCGCTCGCCATCGCAGCCGAGGCCTACGGTCTCAAGGCCGCGCTCGGCCTGCGCCTGCTCCAGAATGTATTCGGCGTTTTGTTCGCGCTTGTTTTCTGCCTGCTGCTCAGCCGCGCCCTCACGCATTTCTCCGCTCCTGCGGAAAACAGCTGATTTTTCACCGCTCCCTCCCACACCGGGACGGGGCGGTTTTTCTGTTCGCACAGGATATTGAAAAAGAGCATGGAAATAAAAATCCATGCTCTTTTGCTGTTTATATAGTATCGTGCGGATTTTTCCCTTCCGAGAGCTGCCGCACGACCGGAACCGTCACGCAGATGGACAGGATGAACGCGCACAGGTCGCTCGCCGCCTGACACAGCTGCACGCCCGTCAGGCCGAAGAAATACGGCAGGATGAGCGCAAACGGGACGAAGAACAGTCCCTGCCGCGCCGCCGCAACGATGCTCGCGCGCAGCGTCATGGCGATGTTCTGAAGCAGCATATTGCTCATGACGACAAAGCCGGTAATCGGGAACGAAATGCACTGAAGCCGCAGCGTCAGCGCGCCGATGCGGATGACCTCGGCGTCGTCGCCGCGGAATACTGCGATGATCTGCGGCGCGAAAACAAATCCCAGCACCGCAAGCGTCAGCAGGATGAGCGAGGACGATTTGACGCAGAAACGGAACCCTCGCGTCACGCGGTCGTATTTATGCGCGCCGAAGTTGAAGCCGCAGACCGGCTGAAAGCCTTGTCCGAAGCCGATCATCGCGGAGCCTGCAAACTGGCTGACGCGCGAGACGATGCTCATCGCGGCGATCGCAGCGTCGCCATACGGCCGCGCGGCCGTGTTCAGGCAGGTCACGGCGACCGACGCAAGTCCCTGCCGGCACAGGCTCGGGATGCCGCCGCGCGACAGGTCAACATAGCGCGCGACCGAAGGCGAAAACAGGCGCAGCCGGATACGAATGCCGCCCGACAGACGCACGCCGGTCAGCAGCAGGCAGAAGCCGACGAGCTGGCTGAGGATAGTCGCGAGCGCCGCGCCGCGGATGCCCATATCGAAACCGAAGATGAACAGCGGATCGAGCGCCATGTTCAGCACGCCGCCCGATACCAGTCCGACCATCGCGTATACCGCGTTGCCCTGAAGGCGGAGCTGGTTGTTGAGCACGAGCGACGCGGTCATGTACGGCGCACCGATGAGGATAATGCACATATAGTCGAGCGCGTAAGGCAGAATGGTGTCCGTCGCGCCGAGAAGCCGCGCGAGCGGATGGCGCAGCAGCAGTCCCAGAACCATGATGACGCAGCCGGCGCAGAGCGCGGAGAAAAATCCGGTCGCCGCCATGCGCTCGGCTTCCTCTCGGTGCTGCGCGCCGAGCTGGCGGGAAATATAATTGCCCGAGCCCTGCCCGAAGAAAAAGCCGACCGCCTGAATGAGCGCCATGAGCGGAAAGACCACGCCGACCGCGCCGGTCGCGCTCGTACCGAGCCGCCCGACAAAGAATGTGTCCGCCATGTTGTAAATGGATGTGATCAGCATGCTGATGATCGTCGGGACAGCCATTTTGCAGATTAGCGGCTCGACCGGCGACTCGGTCATCTGGATATATTTGCGTTTTTGCGCTTCTGTTTGCATCAGATACGCCTCCTTCTCTCTTTCTAAAGGCGATTTTTCCCCGTCGGTTTTCGGGGAGTTCTGTGTAAATGATAACGCTTTGTGTTCTAGTTTGTCAAGTTGTATTTACGTCAAATTATTTGTATGCAATCGTTTTCGAAATCTTATTTTGTTCGAAATAAAGCGCGATGTAAACAGTCTGCCGCCGCGCGGCTCCGCGCCCTTTTCCCTCCTCGATCTCAATGCGCTGCACGAAGGCGCGGACGAGCTCGCGCGAGAGCGTTTGAGGGCAGATAAACTCATCCATCACGCGCTCTAAACGCGCAGTATCAAGCGTTTCCGTCTCTCTCGGGGCGTCCAGCCGTCGTCGCAGCATTTCCGACTGCTTTTCCAGCCGGTTCAGCGCGGCATAAAAGCTGTCCTCCGTAAGCGCGCCCGATGCACGGTCTATATAGAGCGCCGCGATCGTGTTTTCCGTGCGCGAAAGCCTGCGCTGCAGACTGTGTGCGTCCTTCTCTTCCGGTGAGCCGAGGCTTTGTATCAGCCGCTCGCGCAACTCGGCTTTTTCGCGTTCCGTCAGCGCAAGATGCGTGCGCAGCACCTCCAGAACCGCCGCTTCGAGCGCGTCGTAATCTGTTCCGTGCCGCGTGCAGGCGCGGCGGCCGTGCTGCTTGTAGCCGCCGCAGGCAAGATCAGCGCGGCTTCCCTTTCGCCTTGTGCCGACCGTGCTCATCGCCCGTCCGCAGTCCGCGCAGAACGCGACGCCTGCGAACACGTTAACAAATCCGGTCGAGCGTGCAGTGCGCCGCGCCCGGCTCTGCTGCTGCACTTGCTCGAAAACTGCACGCGAAACGAGTGGTTCGTGGCAGTCCGGCACCACAAACCGCTCCTCCGGCGCTGTCTCGCGGACTTTCCCCGACTTGAACGACGGCTTTCTCGTTTTCCCTTGAATGAGCGTGCCGAGATACACTTCGTTTTGCAGGATGCGCCGCACAGTTCCTGCTGTCCACGCACCGCTCGGCGCACTGCCGCGATAGACTGAAGGCGGCGGCTCTCCCTGCGCGTTGAGCCGCGCTGCAAGCGCTGACGGCGCCGCGCCTCCGGCCGCCCCTTCAAACAGCTGCCGCACCACTACGGCCGCCGCCTCATCCGGCACGAGCCTTCCGCGCTCCTTCGGGTCGCGGCGGTAGCCGTAAGGCGCATAGTGACCGATGAACCGGCCGTCTTTCATTTTCGCCTGCAGGGCGGCGCGGATTTTTCCGCTCGTGTCGCGTGCGTACAGCTCGTTGATGTAGTTACGCATCGGCAGGAAAATATTCTCCTGCGCCGTGTCCACCGCGTCCCCGACCGCAACGACGCGCACGCCGTGCTCCGGGAAATAGCGCTCGAGATAACGTCCGGTCTCCAGATAATCGCGCCCCAGACGCGAAAGGTCCTTGATGAGGATGAGGTTGATGCCGCGCTGCGGAATCTCGCGCAGCATTCTCTGGAACTGCGGTCGGTCGAAGGTCGTGCCGGAAACGCCGTCGTCCGCGTACTCCGCCACCACCGGCCAGTTCTGCCGCCGGGCATAATCGCGCAGAAAGCTGCGCTGATTGGCGATGCTCTCGCTCTCTCCGGCGCGGCCTGCATCGTCGCGGCTCAGGCGAAGATAAAGCGCCGCGCGGCAGCCCGTCTCCGCTGTCATGCGCCCTCCCGATAGCGCTCCAGAATGATGTACTCCAGTTTTTCGAGCAGCAGTTTTCGTTCCTTCTGCGTCACGGTCATCCCTCCCTTACCACATCATAGAGGGTAATTCGATAAATATGACAAAAGACACG
Organism: Coprococcus eutactus; assembly: GCA_963645185.1. GTDB lineage: Bacteria > Bacillota > Clostridia > Oscillospirales > Butyricicoccaceae > Agathobaculum. The sequence goes on from CAVIRF010000005.1 coordinate 42,263, forward strand.
CCCAAAGGCGTGCCTTTAAATTCTCGAAAGGTTTTTGCTTTTTCATCCAGATGCAGCACCGCGAAGATCGCCTGTGCGAGCTCGCCGCGCGTTACCGGCGCTTTCGGCGCGAGCTTATCCGTGCAGGTCAGCACGCCGTTCCGCACCGCCCAGCGCATCGGAATACGCGCGTAATCGCTGACCTCGGACGCATCCGGCCAGCCGGAAAGCGATGCATCCGCGTCCTCCGACGCACCGACATAGCGGTACAGGATTGCGGCGAGCTGCTCGCGCGTCACCAGACCGTCCGGCGCAAACCGCTGCGCGGTCTCTCCGGTCACGATGCTATTCTTTGCCGCCCAGTTTACCGCGTCCGTGTAGTAGAAGTCCGGCAGGACATCTGTAAACGCCGTGCTCTGCGTCTCGTCCGGCAGACCGGCCGCGCGATGCAGAATCGTCACCGCCTGCCCTCTCGTGCAGCGCTCCGCCGGAGCGAAGCGGTCGATCGACACGCCTGCAATGATCTCGCGCGTGTACAGGTCGCTGACCGCACGGGCGAGCGGATCGGAAACGCTGATGTCACTGAAGATCTGTTTGGTGGGGTCGAGCCGCAGCAGCGTTCCGGAGAACGCATCCGCAATGACAAGCATGTCGGCGTCGGCCGCAATGCCGCACGGACTGCCCGGATACAGCAGATTATCGCGGTCATTGAACGCAGCGAGCGTCGAGACCCAGCCGTCCGAAATCCTGCGGATAGCGGCGTTGCCGGTGTCGGCGACATAAAGCGTTCCGTTCACGACCGCAAGGCCGCTCGGGACCGAGAACTGCGCATTTTCCAGACTGCCGTCCGCAAAACCGCCGACGTATCCGTCCTCGTCCTGCTGCGACGCACCTGCATAGACCTCCGCCTTGCCGTTCACGACGCGGAGGATGCGATGCGTGCCGGTGTCGCTCACGTAGAGCGTATCCCCGTCAAAGGCGAGCGCCGTCGGCTCGGAAAGGCCGCTGACGAGCGTCGAAACCGTGCCCTTTGCGGTCAGCGTGCGGATGCAGCCGTTGCCAGAGTCCGCAATGTAGAGTACGCCACTGCCGTCGACCGCAAGACCGCGCGGACGGTCGAACTGCGCCGAAGCCGCCGCGCCGTCGCGCTTTCCGGCGCCCGTGCCGCCTGCGAGCGTCTGCACCTTTCCGTCACGGATAAAGCGGATGCAGCTGTTGCCCTGATCGGACACCGCAACGCCGCCGTTCCACTCGACCGCCGCAAACGGCTCGTCAAACAGCGCATTCTCCGCTCTGCCGTCCAGATGGCCGCCTGTCGGCGTACCGTCCGCCCCGTTCGGCAGCGTTTTTCCGGCAAAGCGCGTGATGCTGCTGCCGTCCAGCTCGTAAAGGCAGTTGTTGCCCTCGTCCACCGCAAGCAGCGCTCCGTTTGAAAGGCGCGTCACGCCGGTCGGCTCGAGCATCATGCTGCAATCTGCGAGCTCGGTCAGCTCGCCTGCGGCAAATGCGCCCGGAACGTTCGTCAGCAGCAGCGCGCCGCAGAGCAGACCAGCCGCGAGACGATTTCCTTTTTTCATAATTCTCTCCCTTTCCCTGTCGGGCTGTCGCTGTCCAGCTCCTGAAGTATGAAAACAGGGAGCGGCTCCTTTTTGCCCTTGAGCTGTAATTTCTGTTCCAGCGGACGGACCACCGCCCGTTCTCCGAGCATGTCCGCGACCGTCTGACTGATGTAGATCGTGCTCGCCGGGGCGTTCGCCTCCAGACGGGCCGCCGTGTTGACCGTGTCGCCGATGGCCGCGTAGTCCATGCGGCGCGACGAGCCGATGTTGCCGACGACCGCTTCCCCGTAGTGCACGCCGATACCGAAGGAGACCGGCTGCCCGAACTGCTTTTCCAGTCGTGCGCCGAGCTCGGCGCTGCGCTCCTTCATGTCCATCGCCGCGCGGCAGGCGCGGTAGACCGGGTCCTCGCACGCGAGCGGCGCGCCCCAGAACGCCATCGTGCAGCCGCCGACGAACTTGTCGAGCGTGCCGTGGTTGCGGTACACGCAGTCGCTCGTCAGCGTCAGATACTGATTGAGCAGCTGCACGACCTTTGTCGGCGCGAGCTTTTCCGAGAGCGACGTGAAGCCGCGCACATCGACGAACAGCACCGCAATGTTGACCGTGCGTCCGGGAAGTCCCAGCTCATCCGGGTCCTCACGCAGCACTTCGCGCAGCACCTCGGGGTCGAGGTAGCGCTGAAAGGTGCGCCGCAGGAAGGTCTTTTCCTGCCGCACCGCGATATAGCTGCGCAGGAAGGAAAGGCCGAAGGCCGCCGCTGCGCCGATCGGCAGCCAGAGCACATGCGTCAGCCAGCCGAGACGGTACGCGAGCATGCTGCCGCCCACGCTCGCCGCGAGCACGGCGAGCAGCAGCGCGATTTTCCGCTCGACCGACAGTCGCTCGAACAGCAACCACAGCACGAACGAGAGCAGCACGAGCGCGATGACCTGTATCCCTTCACCAGTTTCGTGAACCGCGCGGCCGTTCAGCATCGCGGTCAGCACGTTCGCCAGATATTCGACGCCGTACATGCGCGAGGCGTGGTCGATCGCCGTGACGTAATCATCCGACAGGCCGGTGTCATACGGGCCGATGAGCACCACGCTCCCTGCCGTGAGCGCCGGGTCGAAATCGCCGTCGTACAGCTCGGAGAGCGAATATTCGTAAAAGCCGCCCGGCCGCGCCGTGTAATCGACGTACCAGAAGCCCTGCTCGCTGCGCGGCGGATCGAAATCCGCCGTCTCGCCGTGATACGCGCAGTATTTCTGGTAGAGCCGCGCCGGCATGGAGAGTATCTCTTCGCCCTCCCCGTCCGACACCGTCCAGAGATGGTGCCGCAGCACGCCGTCCTCGTCATACATTGCGTTGATGTGGCCGGTCTCGCAGGCCGCAGAAAGCGCCGCGAACGGCTGGATGGTCGAGGCGACATGGAAGGTGTCGACGTCCGCCGTGCCGTCCGGCAGATAGCTGATGCGCGTGTCATACTCCGCCGAGCAGGCCGCAACGACGTTGCCTGCCGAACAGGCGCGCACGAGCGCCGCATCCGCTTCAGCGTCCGTCGGAGAGGAAAACAGCACATCAAGGCCGATCGCCGCCGGCGCCGTCTCCGGGTCGGCGTTCAGGTTTTCGACCGCCTGCGCGATGATCTCGCGGCTCCACGGCCACGCGCCGAAGCGCTCCAGATCTTCGCTCGTGATGCCGACGACGATCACCCGTCCGTCCAGCGCCTCTGGGCGCTGATACAGTACATCCTCGGCCTGTCGGTCGAGCGACTGCGTCACGCCCATCCATGCCGCGCCGCCGAGCAGCAGCGCGAGCGCTGCGCCGAGGATGACGCCGCCGTATTTTGCCTGTTTTCTCAAATGCGTTCCCTCCCCGGGGACAGCGTCCCGTTATTTCAGGGACCAGTGCAGCGTGAGATTTTCCGTGACCGGCGTGGTGAAATCATATTCTGCGCCGTCCAGCAGCCATCTGCCGCTCTGCGTCGGACTGAGGCGCGGCTTTGTCGCCGTTTTGCCCTCTTCGACCGTCTGCTTTGCGAACTGACGGCCGTTCTGATTATAGAACGTTACCGTGCAGTATTTGACCTCCGTTTTGTTCTCCTCCCAGCGCAGGGTAATGTCCGCCGTTACCGGCGCGGTGAAATCATATTCCTCGCCGTCCAGCAGCCATCTGCCGTTCGTCGGGCTCGACGGCTTTGCCGCCGTTTTACCCTTCTCGATTGTCTGCGTCTGCGTATCATCGCCGTTTACGAACGTCACCGTCACGGTTTCCGGTACGGTGGGCTCCGGCTCGTTCTCCTGCCAGATCAGCGTGATATTTTCGTTTACCGCACGGCTGAAATCAAATTCCGTGCCGTTCAGCAGCCACTTGCCGTTCGTCGGAGTCGACGGCTTTACCGCCGTTTTGCCCTTTTCAACTGTCTGCGTCTGCGTGTCGCTGCCGTTTACAAACGTCACCGTCACGGTTTCCGGCGCGGAGGAGGACGAAGAATGTCCGCCCCCCGAGCTCAAGGACGCAGTCGGGAAGGTATTCTCGATGCGGCTCGACGAGCCGGTATCCGCCTCCGCCTGCTTTTCGGCGTCCTTCTTTGCGTCGCTCGCAGCGGTCTGCTGTGCCTCCGCCTGTGCTTCGCTCGCCTGCTCGTCCTTTTTCAGCTGATCGTCCGCGTTCGATGCGATCTCCTCAATGTCCTTCTTGGAGACTGCGCCGCCCGAGGTCAGCTTGTCCTGAAGGTCTTTGTTCTTCGCCACTTCGGTCGCCGCGAAGCCGCAGTCCATCAGCTCCTGACGCACCGAGGTCTGCTTGACCTCGACCTGCACCTCAGGCGCGCTGCCGTCCTTCTGAAGCGACGAGGTGACGCTCGCCTGCCATCCGGCAGTCAGCTCGGTGGTCTCGGTACCTGCTGCCAGACCGTTTTCATCCGGCAGCGTACAGGTCAGATCGACGCGGCCCTCGCACAGCACAAGCTCGGAGACCGACCGCGCACCCGTGCCCTCCGGCGTCTGCGTCTGCGGCACGATGCCGGCACGCACGATGCCCGAGGTGCCGCGCACGCCGGTCGTCATGCTCGAGGTGCGGATGTTCAGCTTTTTGCCCTCATTCAGCTTTTTGCTGACGTTAAAGAACAGGCTGCCGGTCGAGAGCTTGACCTCGAGCTTTTTGCCGGACTTCCCGATCGTGACCAACGAACGCTCGTCGAGCTTGACCAGCACATCGTCGTCCAGACTGATCCACGCGTAGCTCTTTGCGCCCGTTGCGACCTTGTAGCCGTTGTACAGCTTGGAGCCGGTCTTGGTCTTGATGGTCGAGCCGTTTGCCTTTTTCACCGTCACCGTACCCGTAACGTCCTCAAGGCGGAGCGTCGTGCCCTTTGCGGTATCCGCCGCACCGGCGAACGCGGTCATCATCATGCACAGCACGAGAAAAATGGCCGTGACCATACGAAATCTGCGTTTCACTTTGCCTCCGCCTCGCTTTCGACCGGAATGATGCTGTATGTCGTGTCGGCATCAAGATAAACGCTGATGCCGCTGCTGTAGACCGTGCTTTCCTCGACGACCTCTCTAGTATCCGGGTCCACGAACAGGATGCGGATGCTGCCCGCCTGCGTCTTGCTGCTGTAACGGATCGTTTCAGCAGTGTAGCCCTTGGCATCGGTTCCATCAAACAAGCCCTTGCCGCCGTTCGTGTACTTGTTGGTGTACCACTGAACGCGAGCCGCGATCGCAGCGTTGCCGTAGGTGTTAAAGACACTCTTCGGAACAGCTACAAGATGCTTGTTATCCGTCACGAAGCCTGCATCGGTCGTGCTGTCGACTGCCGCGGCAAGGCTCAGGTCGGTACCGGAGCTGTTGCTCTGGCGGTTGTACAGCGGAACCTTTCCGTCGGTATCCTTCGTCGCAACGCCGTCCGGGTCAACGATGCTGACCGCCCATGTTACGGTGGTCTGCTCCGTGCTGTACGGCAGTGCGTAGAACTTCGGTTCGTCATACGGCGCGTCCTGCGGCAGCGAATGCGGAACGAAATCCGCCCAGCTGCGAGTGCCGCGGTCAAGCTCGAACGGGTAGCTGAGCGTTCTCGTCGTGCTGCCGCTTGTGAGCTCATAGGTCATCGTCCACGCGAACGTGTACTGGTGGCCGCGCGCGGTCTCGTTTTCGTGGCTGCCGTCAAGGAAGAACAGGTAATAGCCGTTCTCGTCCGTGAGCGTGCCGCCTGCATAGGCGGCCTTCGCCTGATCCCTCTGCGCGCTGTCAGAGTATACCTTATTTAAATAGGTATCGATTGTCATCGGCAGGAAGCGTGCCTTCGGCATGACGCCGTTCTGCGGAACCTCGACGGTCAGCTTGCCGAGCCATGCGCCCTGCCCGTTCTTGAGGGCGGTCGCCGCCATTTTCGGCGTGCTGTCCGGGTAGAGAGAGGTATCTACGGTGTAGTCGGTGGTGTCGTAATCCGCCGTGTAGTCCAGATTATCGAACGCATAGAACGTGATGGTCTTTGCGAGCTTTGCGGAGTTCAGGTAGTTCGGGCTGAGCGCGTAACCTTTCTCGGGGTCGGTCGTCTGGCTGAGCAGGCTCTTGTCAAAGCCGTTGCCGGACTCCGGCGGCGCGTCCGGAGACTCACCGAGCGTGATCTCATGGGTTGCATCCTTGACGATCTTGGTCTCGTTGATGTACACCGCGCCGTCCGAGGAGGATGCGCCCGGCGCCGAGATGTCGTTGCTGTCGATGGAAGCGTAGGCCTTCTGGTTGACGCGGTTCGCCGCGTTCGCCGTGTAGTCCTTCGCCTCGCTGACCGTGATGCAGACGCTGGAGATATAGGTAAGCTTCTGCGAGAAATTCGGGTCGTTCGAGGTGTTGAACGTGTTTTCGTTCATCACAAGGCCCTTCGTCATCAGCTCGCCGAGACTTCTGACCTTGTTCGCGCTGTCCGCAGTCGAGCCGTTGGCCTCCTGCTGCGCCGCAGAGAGATAGCTCGTGTAGTTATCCCTCGTCAGCGTGACGCGGCCGAGCTCGGTGCCCGGGTTCGCGACCGTACCGGCGCGGAGCGAAAGCGTGATCGTGCTCAGCGTATCCATCTGGCGGCTGAAGCTGCTGTCCGCCTGCTCTGCGGTGCTCGTCGCATCCGCGAGCTTGAGGGTCGTGGTGAACTTGTTCGTGCCCTCGAGCGTGTCGCTGTCGTTCCAGTTTGCGTTGGCGTCGCTCATCTTCTTGGTGTCTACGACGCACGAGCCGACACGGGCGGATGCCTCGCTGACATTCGTGCCGTCGGTCGAAAGGTCGCCGGTGACGATCATCTGATACTGGGTCGCCGGGCGCAGGCCGCTGACCGTGCCGACCTGACCGTCCTCCGAGAGGATCTTGTTCGGGATCTCGATCTCAACGCAGCCGTCCGTGGTGATGGCTGCCGTCAGGTAGTTGCCGGACTGCGGCTTGTTCGAGTCATCCTTGTTGTAAACCGTGTACTGTACATAGTAGTAGCCGGATGCACGGATGGTCACGGTCGGGTGATGGTTTTCATTCGCGAGCCCTCCGAGCCGGGCGATACATGCAGCGTGCCGTAGATCTGGTCGTAGTAGCCGGACGAGGTCGAGGAGCCGCCGCTGTCGCCGGTCGTGCCGCTGCCGTTGTTGACAAAGTATACGCTCGGCAGCTTGCCGCCGTTGATCTGCGCGACATTGGACTTGCCGGTCCAGAACGTGCGGTCCTTTTCGTTGTCGTTGAAGTTCAGCCTTGCGCGGACGTAGTAGTGGCTGCCCTTTACGAGCTTCGTTCCCTCGATCGGGACCGTGAAGCTCTGCGACTGCTTCTTGACCGTCACGGAGTGGACCGCGTTCTCCGAATTCGTATCGTTCTCCGCGTAGAAGTAATACGTGACCGAAGTGATCGCGCCGTCCGGGTCCTGAATGCTGCCCGGCGTGATATCGAAGCCCCAGCTGTCGCGGTTCGGCGAGAGCTGCGGAGTGGTCATGCTCGGAGTACGCTTGAGCGTGCGGAGCGTGAGCACCTGCAACGGCATCACGCCGCTTGCCGCAACGCGGACATAATAATAGGTATTCGGCGTCAGACCGCTGAACGATGCCGGTGCGCTCGTGCTGTCCGCCGGGAAGTTTGCGGTGTAGGTTGCGTCCGCACCCGGAGACTCAACCGTCGCTGCCTGCGCTCTGCTCTTCTCGCTGTACAGATAGACGGTCGCGGAGGTCGTGCGCGAGGTGTAGCCCTGCTGACGAACTGTCAGGCTGACCGAAGTCGTCGTCGAAGCGCCTGCTTCCATCATGATGCCTGCGGAGTCGGTCCAGAAGGTCTTGCTGATGAAGTCGCGCATGTAATCCTGCGCGTTCTGGAGGCCGGTGTTGATGCAGGCCGTCACGACGAGACGATAGCTATGGTCGGGCTTGAGCTTGTTCTCAAACTTGAACTCGATGCCGTCCGCCGTCTCGGATTTGAAATCCATGCCCATGATCGAGTCGATACGCGTGCCGGTCTCGACGTCGATCAGGTAAACGCCGTCATTCGCGTGCTCGGATGCGCGGTTGATCATCTCCGTGTTCTTGATCGTGATCTCGCCCGAGCAGCCGGTCGTGGTGACCGCCCAGTCCGTGATGTTGAACTTCGGGTAATCGAGCACCGTGCCGTCAACGGTCGCGCCCGTACCGGCAGCGCCGGAGGAGCCGGACGAACCGGACGAGCCGGATGCGCCAGCCGAACCGTTGCCGCCTGCCGTGCCGGCATCGCCCGGATCACCTTCCGAACCGTCCGTGCCGTCGTCACCGATAGCGCCGTCCGTGCCAGTCTGACCGTTTGTGCCGCTCGTGCCTGCCGCGCCTGCCTTGCCGTTTTCTGCGGTGATGTCGAAGTGCGGAATGACGCCGGCTTCTTCCTTGCTCGCGTCGAGCTCATCCTTGAGCGATTTGGTATCCGGCGTGATCTCGATGCTGTCATCCGAACCGACAACGATCTTCGCAAAGTCGATCAGCACGTTGCCTGCGGCATCGGTGACATTTTTCCGAGAAAGATTGACGCGCTCGCCGCTCGACAGGATCGCTTCGCAGTTCTCCGAGATGGTCTGCCAGAGGTTATCTGCGGTCTGGAGCTGGATAACGCCGTTATCGATGTAGGTGACTTCGACGAATTCGCCTGCGTTGCGCACATCGTCCGCCGCGAACGACATCTGGATATTGTCGCTGCGCAGCAGGTACTTGTCCGCGTCGAGCTTCCAGATGCAGTCGGTGAAGCTGACCGCCGACTCCCCCGAGCTGAGCTGGTAGCCGCTGCCCGAAAACGTGCGCACGTTTACGCTCTCCCTGTGCCACGAATACCCGAGCCCGGCTCCGCCGGCGAGTATTACGACCAGGAACATTGCGATGATGCTCTTTTTACCGCCCATAACCTTTTCCTCCCAGATCTATGGAATATTATCCTTTTCTGTTAAATCTGCCGATTCTCATTCGATTAAGATTGTGCACATCGACGACTTTTTGTATGTTGAATATTCCTTAAATTCATGTTAGTCTATTAACAGAATGCAGAATATGCCTGATAACATTATTATACATTTGACAGTATTTTTTGTTATTTGCGCAGAATTCGCAGGTAATTGTACAATATCTGCACAGTCGTTTTCTGTCGTTCAGACGCATGGTCACATGCATCCGGCCGTCTGCCGGTTTTGCTCCGCGCAGACAGTTTTTCAGAAAAACGACGCATTTCTGCCAAAAATATGCTATACTATATAAAGAGGCTCTTTGAGCCGGAAATAGCACAAGTAAGGAAGTCTGATAAGTATGAACAGTCTGCAAATTGCCCTGTGTGATGATAACCCCCTGTCTCTTCAGCTCGCGCAGCTCGCTATTCAGGAATACGAACGGCAGCATCCCGACCGCATCTGCCGTCTGCATTGCTTTGCCAGCGGCACTGCCCTGCTCTCTTTTCTGGACGAACACAAGGATTTTTGCTTTGATCTGTTCATTCTCGACATTATGATGCCGACGCTCAACGGCATTCAGACCGGCATGGAGCTGCGCGCGCGCGGCGACAACGGCCGCATCGTATACCTGTCGGCAAGCCCGGATTTCGCGATCTCCGCCTACGATGTCCACGCTTATTCCTACCTTCTCAAGCCGATCGACCGCAAAAAGCTGTTCGAAATTCTGGATAATACCCATCTTTCTCCGCGCAAGCCGCAGGGACATGTGTTCCCTATCCACGTCGGTCCCTCTGTCCGCATGGTCTCGTTTGACGAGCTCGTTTCGGCGGAGCTGAACGGACGAACCATCCTCTACACGCTCGAGGACGGCAGCGTTATCCAGACGCCGACTATCCGCAACTCCTTCAAAACCGAGGTCGCCGCCCTGCTCGCCCACGAGCAGTTTGTCCAGTGCAGCGTATCCTCGGTCGTCAACCTGCGCTACGCGAGCCGTCTCGAGAAGAACAGCCTGTTCCTGCTCGACGGACGGCAGATTTCCATCTCCCGTCAGACCGGCGCAGGCGTCAAGGAAAAATGGCAGAAATACTGGAGCAGCTCGTCTGAGACGCACGGAGATTTCTAATTTTCCGCTTCAAACCAAAAAGCACCGCAGAGTCAGCATTTTTTGCTGTATTCTGCGGTGGTTTTCTTTGCGCTCCCGGTATCGCACTTCTGATTTGTTCTGCGAAATGCGTTATTTGGAATATAATCAGCATTATTTTGTATTTTTCAACAAATTCAGTCTGCGATACCGGTTTCTCTCCCGATTTTTTCGCATACGAAGCACGCATAAGCATGTGCATGGGGTTCGGCTGCAATGCCTGCGGCGTGACCGGCTGCCGCATCATCGACTCGCCCCGTGAGCGGCTGATCGCTATCCTCACCAACAGCTTTGCGCCGTGCAACGGACGGTTTCCCCTACTGATTTTCCTGTGTGCAGTGTTCTTCGGCGCCGGGTCGATCGGCGGCGCTCTGCTGCTGACCGGCGTGATCGCAGGCAGTGTTCTGCTCACGCTTGCGGCCTCTCGGCTGCTCTCAGCTGTCTTTCTGCGCGGCGTGCCGTCCTCGTTCGTGCTCGAGCTTCCGCCCTACCGCGCGCCGCAGCCGGGCAAGGTGATCGTGCGCAGCGTACTCGACCGCACGGTATTCGTGCTCGGCCGCGCGGCAGTCGTCGCAGCGCCTGCCGGTGCGCTCATCTGGCTGCTCGCGAACATCACAGTCAGCGGCAGCTCGCTTTACAGCGGCGTCACCGCCTTTCTCGACCCGTTTGCGCGTTTTTTCGGTCTGGACGGCGTTATTCTGGCTGCGTTCCTGCTCGGTTTCCCGGCAAACGAGCTCGTCATGCCGCTCATCGTCCTCGGCTATCTTTCGGGCGGCACGCTCACCGGCGTGTCCGATCTGCTTTCCTTCCGTGCCCTCCTGCTTGCGAACGGCTGGACCGCCTGCACGGCGCTCTGCACGCTGCTGTTCACCCTCTGCCACTGGCCTTGCTCGACGACCTGCCTTACGATTTTCAGGGAGACCCACTCGGTGCGCTGTACCCTTGCCGCCATCGCCCTGCCGACCGGCTTCGGACTGGCGCTCTGCGCGCTCACACGGTTTCTTTTCCTTCTTGCATAAAAAGACACCCTCCGGCGTCCAAAAGGATGTTCGGAGGGTGTTTTCGCGTTATTCGAGTTCGAATGCGCCGGTATAAAGCTGATAGTATTTGCCGTGCTCTGCGATGAGCTGTTCGTGGTTGCCGCGTTCGATGATGTGACCGAGCTCGAGCACCATGATAACGTCTGCATTCTGCACGGTGGACAGGCGGTGCGCGATGACGAATACCGTTCTGCCGTGCATCAGGCCATCCATGCCGGCCTGCACGATCGCCTCGGTACGGGTATCGATCGAGCTGGTCGCCTCGTCGAGGATCATGACCGGAGGATCTGCGACCGCCGCACGGGCGATCGAGAGCAGCTGGCGCTGACCCTGCGACAGGCTGCCGCCGTCGCCGCCGATGACCGTGTCGTAGCCGTCCGGCAGACGGCGAATGAAGTCATCCGCACCGGCGAGCTGCGCCGCCGCGATGATCTCCTCATCCGTTGCGTCAAGGTTGCCGTAGCGGATGTTGTCGCGGATCGTGCCGGTGAACAGATTGGTGTCCTGAAGCACGATGCCGAGCGAGCGGCGAAGATCGGATTTCTTGATTTTGTTGATGTTGATTCCGTCATAGCGGATCTTGCCGTCTGCGATGTCGTAAAAGCGGTTGATGAGGTTGGTGATCGTGGTCTTGCCTGCGCCGGTCGCGCCGACAAAGGCGACCTTCTGGCCCGGCTCCGCATACAGCGTTACGTCGTGCAGGACGATCTTATCCGGGTTGTAGCCGAAGTCCACATCGAAAAAGCGCACATCGCCGCGCAGCTGCGTGTAGGTCGTCGTGCCGTCCTCGTGCGGATGCTTCCACGCCCAGATACCGGTTCGGTCCGTCGTCTCGGTGAGGTTGCCCTCGTGGTCGTAGCGCGCGTTGACGAGCGTTACATAGCCGTTGTCGACCTCCGGCTCCTCGTCCATCAGCTCGAAGATACGCTCCGCGCCTGCGAGCGCCATGATGATCGAGTTGAACTGCTGCGAAATCTGCGTTACCGGCATGGTGAACGACTTGGTCAGCTGGAGGAAGGACGCGATAACGCCGATGGTGATGCTGTCGCCGACTACGCCGGACAGCGCGAGCGCGCCGCCCACGACTGCGACCAGAACGTACAGCAGATTGCCGATATTGCCCATGATCGGCATCAGAATGTTCGCAAAGGTATTCGCGTTGCAGGCCGCCTGACGCAGCTCGTCGTTCAGTTCATCGAACTGCTCCTTGCACTTGTCCTCGTGGCAGAATACCTTGACGACCTTCTGACCGTTTACCATTTCCTCGATATAGCCGTTGACCTTGCCGAGCGAGGTCTGCTGCGCGAGGAAGAACTGCGCGGACTTGCCGCCGATGCGCTTGACCACAACGAGCATGACCGCGACGCCGATCAGAACGAACACCGTCAGCCAGACGTTCGTCACCAGCATGCCGATGAATACGGAAATGATGGTCATTGCGGACGAAAACATCTGCGGCACCGACTGGCTGAGCATCTGCTGGAGTGTATCGGTATCGTTCGTAAAGTGGCTCATGAGGTCGCCGTGCGTGTGCGTATCGAAATAACGGATCGGCAGCGTCTGCATATGCTCGAACATGTCGTCGCGCACGCGCTTGAGAACGCCCTGCGAAATGCCGACCATCAGCCAGTTATAGAGGAAGGTCGTGCCGATGCCGATGAGGTAGATGACCGCCATGCCCATCAGCGCGTGAATGAGCTGCGTGAACACAGGCGACGCCTGCAGGAGCAGCGGCGCGACATAATCGTCAATCAGGCTCTTGAGGAACATCGAACCGGCAACGTTCGCGACTGCCGACAGCAGAATGCAGATCAGCACCACGCCAAACTGAATGCCGTAGCCTCTGCCGATATAGTTCATCAGACGGTTCAGCGTCTTTTTCGGGTTCTTGCTCCGCTTTCCGCCCATCGGTCCCCGGCCGCCGGGGCCTCCGGGACCGCGCATCTGAGGTCTTGCCATTATTCCTCACCGCCCTTTCTGTTCTGCTGGTTGTAGATTTCCTGATAAATACGGTTCGTGGCGAGCAGCTCGTCGTGCGTACCGATCGCCTGCACCGCGCCGCCGTCCAGAATAACGATCTGGTCGGCCTCCTGTACGGAGGAAACGCGCTGCGCAATGATGATCTTGGTTGTGTTCGGGATCTCCTCCGCGAACGCCTTGCGGATGAGCGCATCGGTCTTGGTGTCGACCGCGCTCGTCGAGTCGTCGAGGATAAGGATCTTCGGCTTTTTCAGCAGCGCGCGCGCGATACACAGACGCTGCTTCTGACCGCCCGAGACATTGCTGCCGCCCTGCTCGATATGCGTGTCGTATTTGTCCGGCATCTGCTGGATGAATTCATCCGCCTGCGCCAGTCTGCATACGCGGACCAGCTCTTCATCCGGGGCGTTTTCATTGCCCCAGCGCAGGTTTTCCTTGATGGTGCCCGAGAACAGGACGTTCTTCTGGAGGACCATCGCGACCTCGTCGCGCAGCGTTTCGATGTCGTAGTCGCGGACATCCACGCCGCCGACCTTGACCGAGCCGCGCGTTACATCATACAGACGCGGAATGAGCTGTACGAGCGTGGACTTTGCAGAGCCCGTGCCGCCGAGAACGCCGATGGTCTGGCCGGAACCGATGTGCAGATCGACGCCGCGCAGCGCGAGCTTGTGCTCGTCGCCCTTGTAGCTGAAGTCGACATTGTCAAAGTCGATCGAGCCGTCCTTTACCTCACAAACCGGCTGCTCCGGGTTGTGCAGATCGGGCTTTTCACGCAGGACCTCTACCACACGCTCCGCGCTCGCCTTCGCCATCGTGATCATGACGAAAACCATCGCGACCATCATCAGACTCATCAGAATCTGCATGATATAGGAGAACATGCTGGTCAACTCGCCGGTCGTCATCGAGCCACCGACGATCAGACGCGCGCCGAACCACGAAATGAGCAGCATGCACGCATACATGCAGAACTGCATGAGCGGCATATTGCACGCAAGAGTCTTCTGTGCCTTGGAGAACGTGCGGTACAGGAGCTCGGAGACGTTCTCGAACTTCTCGGTCTCGTGTTCCTCGCGGACATACGCCTTGACTACGCGGATGCCGTGCACGTTTTCCTGCACGACGGTGTTCAGGCGGTCATAGATCTTGAACACGCGCTCGAATACCGGGCCTACCATCTTCATCAGAATGCCCAGACCGATCGCAAGGATCGGCAGCACGGCAACGAAAATGAGCGCCATGCGACTGTTGATCTTCGCGGCCATGATGAAGGCAAAGATCATCATGACCGGGCAGCGCACCGCGATGCGCGTGCACATCTGAAAGGCGTTCTGTACATTCGTGACGTCGGTCGTCAGACGGGTGACGATAGAGCCGGTGGAGAACTTATCGATATTAGAGAACGAAAAGTCCTGCACCGCATAATACATGTCGTGTCTGAGGTTGCGCGCAAAGCCGGTCGACGCGCGCGCAGCATAAGTGCCGGCCGCCGCGCCGAATACCAGCGCGAGCATCGCACAGGCCACGAGTATAAGGCCGTACTTTCCGATGGCGCCCATGTTCTGTGCGTCGATGCCCTTGTCGATGAGCTCGGCCATGACAAACGGGATCAGCACCTCCATGACGACCTCGAGCACGACGAAAAACGGCGTGAGAAGCGCGTCTTTTTTGTACTCATGCACGCTTTTCAGCAACTGTTTTATCATTATTTCTGTCCCTCCCTGCATATTCTGCATTGATACTGCTCCAGATTGGAGCGGATTTTCTCGCTGACAGCAAACCAGTTCGTCAGCTCCTCTTCTGTGATGCCCTGCCGAAGCAGCTGCTCCATCTCCTCCATGCGCTCGGTGATGTGTTCGTCCATCGCGCGCGCCTGATCGGTCAGCACCAGACGCTTGAGGCGTCCGTCATGCGCGACCGGCTCGCGCCGCAGGATGCCGTGCTGCTCCATGAGCTGCAAAATACCCGTTGCAGTCGAGCGGCGCATCTGAAACGCGGTCTCGATGTCCTTCTGAAACAAATCGCCCTCATCTTCATGCATGATCAGATGATGCACGATCATCGCCTGCATACCGGTCACATTTGCCGAATTTGCACTCTTTTCGGTCATGCACGCCATCTGGCGGCGGAACAGGTTGTGAAGCATACCGATTTCCGCGCCGATGCGGCATTCCTTATGCCAGTGTTTTTTACTGCCGATGTGATGGCACATTTGTTAGCCTCCTTACTGTTAGTCTGCTAACATATTATACATCACTGATACGTAATGTCAACCGACTTCACAGAATATTCACAAAATCGGCTGTAATACCCAAACGGAGCGCCGCGACATTCCATGGAGCGCCAAAGGCGCGACAAAAAAGTCAGAACATGCGCCTGACTTTTTTAACAAACGCAGAAACCCTCCGAGAACCGGAAAGTTCTCGGAGGGTTTCTGTGCAATAGCCCTTACAGGCGAAGCCTGTCAAGGGCGTCCCTCGATCTGAAGAGCCCTGGCCCTTCAAATCGAAGACGAAAGTCTTAGCAAACGCCCTGTGCGAGCATAGCGTCAGCGATCTTCTCGAAGCCGCCGATGTTAGCGCCCATAACCAGGTTGTCCTTGTGGCCGTACTTCTCAGCAGAGGTGATGCAAGTGTGGAAGATGTTGACCATGATGTCGTGCAGACGCTGGTCAACTTCCTCGAAGGTCCAAGACAGACGCAGGGAGTTCTGGCTCATTTCCAGACCGGAGGTAGCTACGCCGCCTG
>CAVIRF010000006.1:0-51234 GCA_963645185.1 Coprococcus eutactus
ACTTCGCAGAACACGAGTCGTCCGAAAGTTCCCATGCGGAAACTTTCTCCCTCCCAAGGAGCAAAAACCGAGGCGCATGTCCCCGGTTTTTGCAGACTTTGCTTCGCAAAGTCTGTTAAATGCGCGCTGCCGCGCGTAAACTGTTTTTCCGTAAAACTGTACTTTATCGACAATCTGTTTCTTATCGCAAGCAGTCGAGCAGGTACAGGCGGAACTCGACCGTTTCGCTGTCTCCCTCTTTTACGCTCTCGCGGCAGGCGATGGAGAACGCCGTCCCCCACCATGCCGCCCGGCCCTGTCTCGCCGGGGCGAACGCCGCCGTCACGAGCACGGTCAGCGCCGTCATCAGCGCGCAGACCGCCTGTTTTCTTCTGTTATCCATGCAAAAGACCGCCCTTTCCGGTAACTGTGTTCACAGTCTGCCCGGAGGGCGGTCTTTTTATACGATATTCGAGCTTACTGCACGGTCTCCGTGAGATAGGTCTCGGAAAAGCGGCGCGCGAGCACGGTCGCGGCAGAATCGGCGGCGGTGCGGTCGGAGAACAGGCCGTAAACGGTCGGGCCGGATCCGCTCATGAGGGTCGCGTCCGCGCCGTTCTCGCGCAGCACCGCGCGGATTTCGCCGATCTGGCGGCGCTTTGTCGCGGTAACGGTCTCCATCACGTTCATCAGGCGGTCACAGATGCCCTGATAATCGCCGTTTTCGAGCGCCTGCTTCATGCCCTCGGTGTCCGGGCGCTGCGTCAGCGGCACGCTGTCGATCTCCTGATAGACCTCCTTGGTCGAGACCGCGAACGGCGGCTTGCACAGCACGACATAGCAGTGCGGCATGTCCGCGAGCGGCGACAGCTTTTCGCCGATGCCCTCGGCGAGCATGGTGCCGCCGCGCAGGCAGTACGGCACATCCGCACCGAGCTTGAGGCCGATCTCGCACAGACGGTCGCGCGACAGGCCGGTATCATGCAGCTGGTTGAGCGCGCGCAGCACGGCAGCCGCGTCGGTCGAGCCGCCGGCAAGTCCGGCCGCAATGGGGATGCGCTTTTCGATGAAGATCTCGCAGGTCTCGAGCGGCGTTCCCGTCTCCTTATAGAACAGCTCAGCCGCGCGGTACGCGAGGTTGCGCTCGTCGGTCGGCAGGAACGGCAGACTGCACGAGAGCACGATGCCGCGCGGCTTTTTCTCGCCGCGCACGACGGTGACGCGCACATCGTCATGCAGGTCGACCGACTGCATCACCATCTCTACCAGATGATAGCCGTCCTCGCGCTTTCCCGTGACATCAAGCGTCAGATTGATCTTCGCGCGCGCCTCGATCATGGTACGCTCGCGCGTTTCCTGTTGCTTTTTCCCGAAAATCATGAAATTTTCGCCCCTTTTTCCTTTTTCTCAGCCCAGCGGCACGAAATACGGTTTTCTCTCCCGGAACACGGTCACCTGCGTGAAGCCGGCGTCCTTCGCGTTCTTCGCGCTGTCGTCAAAGCCGCGGCCGACAGCGGCGAGGGTGTGCGCGTCCGAGCCGATGGAGATGCGCTCGCCGCCCATGCGCCGGTACTCATACAGCACATTCTGCGGCGGTCCGACGCGCTTCTGCCAGCCGCCCAGACCGGCCGCGTTCAGCTCGAGCGCATAGCCATGGTCGATGCACGAGCGCAGCACCTGCTCGACGCGGTCCATGAAGTGGTCGAACGAGGGCGTATAGCCGTCGTACTTCATCACGCGCAGCGGATAGTCGATGTGCGCGAGCACATCAAAGCCGCCGTGCTCCTCCATTTTGAGCACCTCATCGAAATATTCGTGCAGAAAGGCGTCGCAGTCCAGCTTTTCGTATTCATGGAAGTAAATATCGAGGTCGTCCGGCATGGCGTGCATCGAGCCGATAACCATATCGAGCGGATGCGTGCGCACGAAATCGTCCGCCGCCGGATCGACGTGGATCTGGCCGATCTCGATGCCTGCGAGCACCTCGATGCCGCCGTTCCCTGCCGGGCGGCGCTTTTCCCACGCCTCGCGCACGCAGCTCTCCGCGTCGCGGTTCTCCTCCGGCGGCCGGCGGCGGAAAAAGTCCAGATGATCGGTCAGACCGATGATGTCCAGCCCGGCCTGCTCGCAGGCCGCGATCTTGTCGTCTATCGTCTGCGGAAAGTCGGCATCCGCCGAATATCCGGTGTGCATATGCAGGTCAACACGCATAAATTTCCCTCGTTTCGATAAAAGTTAAAACGTGAGTGCCGTTTCGACAAAGCAGCCCACGATGACCAGTATCATGCCGACATTGCCGAACACGGCGCGCATGTCCGGCGCACACGGGCCGTGCAGCCATGTCTGGTTTTTGCGGCCGCGCACGAGCAGGATAACGCCCAGAACGACCGACACCATCCAGAACGCGCCGAGCGCCATGTCGGACGCCGCGCAGTCGGGCAGCAGCAGCGACACGATCGCCCCGAAAAAGTTCAGCACCATGTGCAGCGCGACCGAAACGCGCAGCAGTCCCGTGCGGTAATACGCATAGGCGAGCAGCAGACCGAGCAGGAACGCATAGAAAAACTGCTCCAGATTGGCGTGGTACAGCGCGAACAGCAGAGCGGAGACAAACGCGCCGGGCGCCTGTCCGTAGCGCGCGAGCCGTCCTGCGACCAGACCGCGGAACAGCAGCTCCTCGCACAGCGGCCCGAGGAAGCACACGCAGACGATGTTGACCGCGAGCGGCATCGCGTTTACCATGTCGTCGACAATCGGCTCGGGCGCGCGGCCTGTGACCAGACCGACGAGGTCGGTCACGATGTTGCCGATGAGCGAGCCGATCCACATGAGGGCGAAGCCGATGACCGCCCACCGGACGAATGTCCGCGCGCGCGGCACTTCTTTACAGAACGGCATGGGCGGCATGCCCTTGCAGATGCGGAACGCCACGGGCAGCGACACCGCGTAGCCGCCGACCAGAATGAGCGCGTAATACAGCGTATCCGGCATGCGGACGGGCAGGATATATACGTCGAGCGCGATGATGCCGTACTGCCAGACCGCCGTCCAGATCAGCACGAAGAACAGCGCCGCGCCGATGCGCGAGCAGTAGCGCCGCTCCTGTTTCAGATCAATATCTTCCATATTTTTCTCCCAGAGACGAAAAAACAGGGCTGAGCCGCAGCCCGCCCCGTTTTTTTCTGAAGTTACTTTGCAGCGCTTACCAGACGCTCGGTGTCCTTCGCAATCATCAGTTCCTCGTTGGTCGGGATGACGAGAACGCGAACGCGAGCCCAGTCGATGGAGATGTCCATCTGCTTGCCGCGGTACTTGTTCTTCTCCGGATCGATCTTGATGCCGAGGTACTCGAGGTGCTCGCAGACATCCCAGCGAACCGAACGGTCATTCTCGCCTACGCCTGCGGTGAAGATGATGGCGTCTACGCCGCCCATTTCAGCAACGTAAGAGCCGATGATCTTCTTAACGGACAGGTTGAACATGTCCTTTGCCAGAGCTGCACGAGCGTTGCCGTCTGCAACTGCTGCGTCCAGATCGCGGAAGTCGGAGGATACGCCGGAGATACCAAGCATACCGGACTTCTTGTTCAGGATGTTGATGACCTCATGTGCGTCCATGTTCTCGTGCTCAGCCAGGAACTCGATGATGGCCGGATCGATGTTGCCTGCACGGGTGCCCATCGGCAGACCGTCCAGCGGAGTGAAGCCCATGGAGGTATCGAAGCTCTTGCCGCCGTTGATCGCGCAGATGGAAGAACCATTGCCGAGGTGGCAGGTGATCAGGCGCAGCTCCTCGAGCGGACGGCCGAGCATCTCAGCAGCCTGCTGGGATACGTACTTGTGGCTGGTGCCGTGGAAGCCGTAACGACGGATCTTGTACTTCTCGTAGTACTCGTACGGAATTGCGTACATGTAGTGAGACTGCGGCATGGTCTGATGGAATGCGGTATCGAATACTGCAACCATCGGAACGTCCGGACCCATAACCTCGCGGCAAGCCTGGATGCCGGTCAGGTTCGGCGGATTGTGAAGCGGTGCCAGCGGTACGCAGTCCTCGATCGCCTTGAGGACCTTCTCGGTGATGATAACGCTGTCAGAGAAGAACTCGCCGCCGTGTACGACGCGGTGGCCGACAGCGTCGATCTCGCTCATAGAGGAGATAACGCCCTTCTCGGGATCGAGCAGCACGTTGATAACGGACTGGATCGCTTCCTTATGGGTCGGCATTGCGATGTCGAACTTGAACTTCTCGTCCGACTTGTTGCCGGTGTGGGTCAGCACGCCGTCAATACCGATACGCTCGCACAGGCCCTTGGCCATAACCTCGCCGGAGGCGGTGTCGAGCAGCTGGTACTTCAGAGAAGAACTGCCAGCGTTGATAACCAAAACTTTCATTTGCAAAAACTCCCTCATGCCGTATTTGGCGGCTTGCACAAAGCCGCGGAAGCCTATATAATAATGCTATATTCTTATTTTACACGATTTCGGTCAAATGTACAAGACCCTTTTTATCCTGTCGCCGAAACTGCGGTTTCGACGACAAGATGTGTTTTGACTTCGCAAAACACGAGTCGTTCGAAAGTTCCCGTTCGGAAACTTTCTTCCTCTTACAGTCAAAAAACCGAGATACATGCTCCCGGTTTTTTGGAAATTGCGAGGCAATTTCGATTGAATGGCGCGCGGACGTGCGCTTGATGGTGATACCATGAACTCTTTTCCTCCTGTCTGCGGCATTGTCGCGGAATACAATCCGTTTCACAGCGGCCATATGTTCCACATCCGCCGCACACGCGAAAAGCTCGGCGGAGACACCATCATCGTCTGCGCGATGAGCGGCAATTTCGTGCAGCGCGGCGACTTCACCGTGCTCGACAAGTACGTGCGCGCGGAGATGGCGGTCAGAGGCGGCGCGGACCTCGTGCTCGAGCTGCCGCTCGCGGCGGCGCTCAGCTCCGCCGAAGGCTTTGCGCGCGGCGCTGTCGCGCTGCTGCACGGCATCGGCTGCCGCTTTCTGTCCTTCGGCGCGGAAAATGCGGACATTTCACTGGTGCAGCAGGCTGCCGAGGCGCTGAACGCGCTTTCGCCTGCCTCCGGCAACCGGTCCGGCCTGTCCTACGCCGCCTGCCGGCAGCAGGAGCTTGCGGCGCTGGACCCTGCCGCTGCGGCGCTGCTCGAAAGTCCCAACAACACCCTCGGCATCGAATACTGCCGGGCGCTGCGCGATTTTCCGATGCAGCCGCTCGCGGTCGCGCGGCGCGGCGCCGGTCACGACGAGAGCGCCCCTGCGGACGGCTTCGCCTCGGCGAGCCTGCTGCGGAAGCAGCTGCGCGAGGGCGGCGAGGACTTCTGCGCGCCCTACCTGCCGGAAAGCTCCACCCGGGTCTGGCAGCGCGAAACGGCGCGCGGCGCAGCGCCGGTGACGCTCCCGGAGAGCACGATGCTCGCCCTGCTGCGCGCGGCGCTCTTCCGCGGCACGCTCGCGACCGGCTCGTCGGACGGCTTTGACGAGCGCATCGCGCGCGCGGTCTATTCCGCCGTTTCGTTCTCGGATGCCGTCGAAAAGGCGCGGACGCGCCGGTTTCCGGCCGCACGGGTGCGGCGGACGCTGCTCCGCGCGGCGCTCGGCGTTCCCCCGGACGCCTCTCCCCTGCCCTCGTATGCGCGCGTGCTCGCGTTCAGCTCGCGCGGCAGGACGCTCCTGCGGCGGCAGGACGGCTTCCCCCTCATCGTAAAGCCCGTCACCGAAAAGCAGCTGCCGGACGCGCTCCAGCCGTCCCTGCGGCTCGACGCCTTCGCGGACGACCTGTTCGGGCTCGCGCAGCCTGCGCCGCTCCCCGGCGGCGAACATTACCGCAAAACCCCGTTTTATCTCACATAAGCAGGAAGGAACCATCATGATCGGACTCGGAACTATCATCAACTGCGGCGCAGTGCTCGTCGGCGCATCTGCCGGCATGCTGCTCAAAAACGGCCTGTCCAAACGCTTTGAGGACACCATCATGCAGGGCATCGGCCTGTGCACCATGTTCATCGGCATCGGCGGCGCGCTCAGCGGCCTGCTGACGCTCGAAAACGGCCAGCTCTCCACACAGCACACCATGCTGCTCATCCTCTCGCTCGCGCTCGGCGCACTCATCGGCGAGGCACTCAACATCGAAAAGCATCTCGAGGATTTCGGCGTTTTCTGCCAGAACAGGCTGAAAAGCCACGGCGACAGCCATTTTGTCGAGGGTTTCGTCAGCTTTTCGCTGCTCATCTGCATCGGCGCGATGGCGATCGTCGGCTCGATGCAGGACGGCCTGTCGGGTGACCCGTCCATGCTCATCGCAAAGGCCGTCATCGACGGCATCGCGGCGGTCGTTTTCGCCGCCTCGCTCGGCAAGGGCGTATTCCTGTCCATCCTGCCGCTCGGCGTGTACGAGGGCGGCATCACCCTGCTCGCGCGCTTCATCCGCCCGTGGATGACCAACGAACTCATCGCGCAGATGTCGTGCGTCGGTTCGGTGCTGATCTTTGCGGTCAGCCTCAATATGATACGAAAAGACAAGATCAAGGTCGGAAATCTGCTCCCGGCGGTCTTTCTTCCGGCGGTTTTCTATCTGCTCGCCCGGTTTTTCCCCGTGCTCGGCACACTCTGACACGTTTATCAACAAATTTTATCCACAGCCTGTGGAAATTTTCTGTGCATCACCCACCCTCTGTTTCTGAAAGGACACCTGACATGAAAAAGCTTACCTCCCTGTTGCTCGCCGGTCTCATGTGCGCAAACCTCACTGCACCGGCGCTCGCCGCCGAGGACACGGCAGACACCGCCGCGCCCGACAAGACCGTCATCACCTTCACCGACATGCCGTCGAGCCCGGAATTCGTCGAATCCATCACGTGGGCGGTCGAAAACGGCATCACCACCGGCATGTACGACGGTCAGTTCTGGCCGGACTACACCTGCAACATCTCGCAGATCCTCACGTTTATCTGGCGCATGAGCGGCTCGCCCGAGCCGACCGGCGAGAACCCCTTCAAGGATGTGCCGAACGACAAATGGTACGCCGCCGCCGCGACATGGGCGCACGAAAAGGGCATTGTTTCCGGCGACACGCTGCACCCGGACGCGCCCTGCACGCGCGCCATGACCGTCACCTATCTCTGGCGGCTCGCCGGTTCGCCGTCCTCGTCCGAGCTGGCGTTCAGCGATGTAAAGAGCACGGATGATTACGCCGAGGCCGTCGCATGGGGCGCGGAAAACGGCATCATCAAGGGCATCACCCCGACCATTTTCGGGCCCTACAACACCTGCACGCGCGCGCATATCGTCACCTTCCTGCACCGCTACAGCACCATCATCCTCGCGGACAATGCCGAAGAAACCGTCGAAACTCCGGCAGAAAAGTAAAAATCCACACGAAAAAGCTCCCGTTCCGAAAAAGTAGAACGGGAGCTTAATTTGTTAATAAAGTGAGTTTTCAAACCCAAACAGCAGCCGCGCGGCAGCGCGCATGAAATAGAAATCGCGCAGCGATTTCATAAAAACTGGGGGCGTGTACCTCGGTTTTTATACTTCTGGAGGGAGAAAGTTTCCGAATGGGAACTTTCGGACGACTCGTGTTCTGCGAAGTCAGAACACAGCTTGTCGGCGAAACTGTAGTTTCGCGACAGTTTTTTTAGTCAACAAGCTTATCCAGCTCGGCGACGTGGTGCGTACCGGTCGCGACCTGATGCTCGGCCTGCTTTGCATACGAATTGACCGCAACCGAGGACTTCTTGATCGGCTGCATCGTACCTGCGCCGGCGACACAGCCTCCCGGGCACGCCATGCCCTCGAGCAGATAGCCGTTGTACTTGCCGGCCTTCGCCAGCATCATCAGCTTGCGGCAGTCGCTCAGGCCCTCCGCATTGGCGACCTTGATCTCGCGATCGGGGTACTTCTCCTTGATGACGTTGACGACCGCCTGCGCAACGCCGCCGGAGACCGCGAAGTTACGGCCGTCCGCGGATGCGTCGTTGACGCCGTGCGGATCTTCCTTGAGCGTGTTCACATCAATGTGACGCGCCTCGAAAATGCCGGACATCTCCTCGAAGGTCAGCACGAAATCTACCTCGCTTCGAACCGTGCGGCGCATTGCCTCGAGCTTTTTCGCCGCGCAGGGGCCGATGAAGGCGACCTTTGCGCCCGGCTGATGATGCTTGATGAGTCGCGCAGTCAGCGTCATCGGGGTCAGCGCCATCGAAATGCAGTTTGCCTGCTCCGGGAACAGCTTTTTCGCCATCATGGACCATGCTGGGCAGCAGGAAGTTGCCATGAACGGCAGCTTTTCGGGCACTTCCTTGATGAAGTCCTCCGCCTCCTGTGCCGCGCACAGGTCAGCGCCGATCGCAACCTCGATGATGTCGGCGAAGCCGAGCTGCTTCATCGCGGCGCGCAGCTTGCCCGGCGTGACCTTCGGGCCGAACTGGCCGACGAACGCCGGTGCTACGGCAGCGTAAACGCGCTCGCCTGCCTGAATAGCACGGATCATCTGGAAGATCTGCGACTTGTCCGCGATCGCGCCGAACGGGCAGTTGACCAGACACTGGCCGCAGGAAACGCACTTGTCATAGTCGATGTCCGCGCGGCCGTTTTTATCCGAGTGGATGGCGCCCATGCCGCAGGCAGCGGCGCACGGACGCTTCTGGTGGTTGATGGCATGATATGCGCAGACCTCAACGCAGCGGCCACACTTGATGCACTTGTCCTGATCGATGATGGACTTGCGCGTGAACGGGTCGATGGAGACCGCGCCCTTCGGGCAGACGCCGACACACGGACGCGCCATGCAGCCCTGGCAGACGTCGGTCACGCGGACCTCGTTCTCCGGGCAGGCGTTGCACGCGAACTTGATGATGTTGATGAGCGGAGGGGTGTAGTAGGTCTCCTCCTTGGTCGCCGCGTCGATGTTATCGGACAGCGGCGCATGCTCAGCCGCGCTGCGGCACGGCAGGCCCATCGCCAGACGCAGTCGCTCGCCTACGATCGCGCGCTCCAGAAAAATATCCTGACGGTTCACTGCGACCTCGCCCGGCATGATGTCATACGGCAGCGCCTCGATGCGGCGGTCGGTCGGCCACTCGGTATGGTATGCCATACGTGCGACCTCGGTAAAAATTCGGTGTCGAATGTCTCGAATTCGAGTCTCCGTGCCTCTCATACAATAATATCCTCCTTGTGTTGCCCCTGTATGTCTTATCCCTTGAAAAGCCGCAGAGTCTCAAGAATGAGCTCTGCGGCGGACATTTGTCCTTATAATGCCGCTTTTCAGGCGGACATAAAAATCTATTATCAGCATACAGTATCTGATGGGGGATGTAAAGAGCAATTGTAGATTTTTTAACAATATCTTTCGTACAATTTTCGACATTCTTTTTGTATGTTTTGCATAGAAACAATCCCGTGCTTATCCATGCTCCTCGGAGCCGTCCGGGAACTCGCGCAGGATCTCCTTCGCCGGGGCGGCGATCATGGACGGCACTG
Source organism: Coprococcus eutactus (assembly GCA_963645185.1). Classification (GTDB taxonomy): domain Bacteria; phylum Bacillota; class Clostridia; order Oscillospirales; family Butyricicoccaceae; genus Agathobaculum. The sequence continues at coordinate 9,487 of CAVIRF010000006.1, forward strand.
CGCCGGGGCGGCTGAGGAAATAGCCCTGGAACAGATCCGTGCCGAGCGCGCGCGAGGTGCGCAGTTCCTCTGCAGTCTCCACGCCCTCCGCGATAATCTGCATACCGCGCTGGTGCGCGTAGGACACGATGTGTCGCATAACCTCCTGCTTGTTTGGGTCGTTGTCAATATCGCGGATGATGGAAATATCGATTTTGATGAAATCCGGGTCGAGCGTAATGAGGTTGCTCTCGTTGCTGTAGCCGCTGCCGTAATCATCAAGCGCAAACAGGCCGGAGAGCACCTTGGAATTCCGCTTCGCGTGCAGTTTGTCAAGATCGAGTTTCTCTTCCTCAGTGATCTCGACGACGATGTTCCGACCGATGTCGCTGATGCAGCGGCGCATTTTCTCGACATCCTCATCGGTCAGGCAGACGCTCGCAATCGAGTTGATGAACAGCCATGCGTTCTTCGCGAGCAGGCCGCTCTGCTGCCGTTCGCGGAAGATTTCGGGTGCAGTGAACATGGTGAGCTTTTCGATGTCGTACAGCCGTCCGGTCTCCTGCGCGAGCTTCATGACCGTGCCGGGCGAGCGCAGATTGGGCATCTCGGGGCGCATGAGCGCCTCATAGGCCGCCGGTTCGCCGTTCCGGGCAAAGATCGGCTGAAAATGATAGGTCACGCGCTTCTCTGCGAGCATCTGCTCGAATTCCTGCGCGATCTGCGTCTCATAGGATGCCTCGTTGTACACGCCGATGTCGAATTCCTGCATGCCGCCCTTGTGCGAGCGCTTGACCTGATACATCGCGAAATCGGCGTATTTCTTGAGCGCCGTCAGGTCCTTTCCGTCGTCCGGGTACCACGCCACACCGCCCGAAATGCTGATGGCGAACGAGTCGCCGTTCGGCAGGACGATGGACGCGCGGCGCAGGCGGCTTTGCACGCTGTTGAGGTCGCGTCTGAGCTGCGCCCGGCTGTCGTAGCCGTAGAACAGCACCATGAACTCATCGCCCGACAGGCGGCTGCACACCGAGTGCTCGGTCATCGCCGCGTGCAGCGTGTGACCGGTCTCGCGGATATAGCGATCGCCGGTGTCGTGGCCGTAAACGTCGTTCAAGCCCTTGAGGTTGTCAAGGTCGAGCATCATGAGCGCCGCATGGCCCAGACGGGCCGGTACGCGGAACAGATTTTCGCAGGCGCGGTTGAACGCCTTGCGGTTGTAAAGGCCGGTGAGCATGTCGTAGTCGCGCTCGTGCTCGATGCGCAGGCGCTCCTCGGTCGTGGCGGTAACGTCCTCGAGCAGGCCGACCTGCGTTTGGTTTTCGAATGCGACACGCAGCTGAATATAGCGCGCGCTGCCGTCCTTCTGCGGAATGCGGAACACGCAGCCGCCGCTCGGCAGGCCGAAATTCTCGTTTTCCGCGACGATCTTTTCGATCAGCTTTTCAAAATCGCGGTGCGACAGCTCGCTTTCCGGCTCTTTGAGGCCGAGCATGGAGAAAAAGTTGTCCGTCGTATAGACCAGCGAGCCCTCGCGCAACTCGTAGCCGGCGAGCTCAACGCTCGCCATATTGATGATGCGCTGGAAACGGGTCGAGGCGTTGATGATACCGCGGCTGAGGTCGGTGAAGGCGGCCGCAAAGCGGTCCAGTTCCGCGATGCTGGTGCCCGACAGGCGCGGCAGATTGCCGGAAGCGAGCTTCGCGGACGCGGCGACCTCATCGGACAGGCGCGCGATTGGCTTGGTCAGTCTGCGGCTGGAATACAGGCAGCCGAGCAGGCCGACGAGCGCGGTCAGCAGCACCGTGACGACCAGACGACCCTGCACGCTGCGCGAAAACTCGAACAGCTTGGTCGTCGAGACCGTGCCGACCAGCATCCAGCTGCTGCCCTCGGAGAACGGCGCGTTGCGGCTGTAAAGCGAGAGCGGCACGACCGAGGCATAATACCGCCAGCCGTCAAAGCGCGTCCAGCCGCCGCTCGTGCTCTGCATGTCGACCGTGAATGCATCCGACAGGGTGCGGTCGTTGTCTGCGGTGGAGGTGACGACGCGGTGCAGCGTCATGGTGCTGTCCTGCGTGCTGTCCGGGGAATAGGCGAGGAAATAGGTGCCGAAGCCGTTGTTCTGGAGCTCGGAGTACGGCAGCAGGCTCTGCACATAGCGCGTGAGCAGCTCGACGCCGATCACGCCGTAAACCGTGCCGTCCGGGTAGACGAGCGGCTGCGTGTAGGAGATGACCGGGCGGTCGTCGCCGGCGAGCGTGTAGCTCTCGGTCGACCAGCGGCCGTAATCCGCGGCGTTCTGGACCTCGCCGTCCTCGCGCGCACAGTCATACGGCAGGCGGAAAAAGTCGTCCTGCTCGCTGCCCGTGACCGGAATGCCTGGCTCCCAGTTTTCACTCGTCGAAATGTTCATCTTGTGCACGATCGCCGCCGGAGCGTGCTCGAGCAGCAGGTCATCGTTCGTGGCAGAGGCCGAAGCGACCGGGTCGAGGTCGCGCAGATACAGACAGGGCAGCGACTCCTCTGTCTCGCGTATCTCACCCGTATGCAGCACGACATACACGCCCGTTACGTTTTTGTCGCGCAGCGTGCGTACCATCTGGTCGCTCACCGCATCAAAAAGAGGCACGCTCCCCTCGCTCGACGAGGTGATTGAAGCTAACGTTTCGCCGTTCCGGATAAGCTTCGCCGCCGCATAGTTCACCGCAGTGTCCAGACTGGAAAGATCTTGTGCCGTCAAAAGCTGGCTGGAGAGATAACCGGCGCGGTTCATAACCTGTTTATCCATGATCTGTTCCGCGTTGCTGTTCAGGCGCGAGATGAAACCGCTCAGCGTAAACGCCAGCACGAGCATGACGATCTCAACTGCGAGCACGGCGACAAGCGCGAGGAATACCGTGCTGAAAACCGATCTCGCGCGCCTGTTTTTCGGCTCATTCTTTTGTTTTGCGTGCGTGATATTCAATGCCGTACACCCTTTCGCCGCCGTCCGGTCAGCCCTCGTATGCCTTGAGCGCCGTCAGCGTCTCGTTGTACCATTTCTCGAAGTTCTCATCGGTCAGGAATTCCGCTTCCGCGTCAGCGGCGCTCTGGCCTGCGGCGATGCGCTTCTCGACCGTCTCGCGATCGGCCGCCGCACGGTCGCTCATACAATACTCGAGCGTGCTGCGCGCGTCCTTTGCATCGGCGAACGCTGGCGTGGTATACAGCTCGCAGCTGTTTACCGTGTCGATTGCGGTCGAGAGGATGTTCTCCATGCTGTCGCTCAGCAACAGGCCGCTCTGCTCGATTGCGTCCATATCACACGCATCGTGCGTGACCGGCATATAGCCCGAGCCGACCGAGAAGCTGATGTTGTTCTCCGGCTCGGTGAACCACTTGAGGAATTCGACCGACGCTTCGATCTGCTCGTCGGTGCCCCTGGTTACGACCATGCCTGCGCCCTGCTGCACTGCCACCGGATCACAGTCCTCGAATGTCGGGCACGGCAGCGCGCGCATCGTAATGTCATAGCTCTGACCGTTGTCCTTGAGGACCTGCGTGGGCAGGAAAGTCGCGCTCGAGTTCGCGCCGACATACGCCAGAATGATGCCGGTCTTGACGTCGTCGCTGCGGAATCGGCCTGCCGACGCCATATAACCCTTGATATACGGCACATAATAGTTATCCCACAGCTTGCGCGCGACGGTCTTATCAAAGTTCAGCACCATTTTGCCGTTCTTGACGCTGAATATCTGGTCGCCGAGCTCCTTCGCTCCTGCGAGCAGATAGTTCGCCATGACGTCACGGCCGAACAGCGCCTTGCCGTCGTCCGGAACGGCGGTCTGCGCGTCCGTCCACTCGTAATACTTCTCCGCCGTCTGCACGACGCCCTCGATGGTCGAAAGGTCGCTGTAATCCGCGCCCGTCGCCGCAGCGAACTTCTGCCAGTCGGTATCATTCAGGAACATGAGCTCGGTGCTCTTCGCGGTCGGGAAGATCTTGATGCTGCCGTCCCCGTCGAAGTCGCCCTCCTCCAGATAGGCTGCGATGTACTTTTCGCGGTCGCTCTCGTCGAGATAGGACGCGAGGTCCACGACCAGACCCATCTGGTCGATGGCATACGCCGTGTCCGCGTAGGCAGCGAAAATGTTCGGCATCGCCTCCGCGCCGACCTTGCCCTCCGCCGCGTTCAGCACGTTGGTCTCAAGGTCGTTCACGCTGCCCTGACCGGACGAGGTGACCTCGATATTGCGCTCCTTGCCGACCGTGTCGTTGAACTCCTCAACGAGCCTGTTGAACGTCTCCAGCTGATCGCCGTTATAGTACGTCCACACGGTCAGCTGGACCGGACTTGCGAAGGATACGGTCTCCTGTGTGCCGCAGGCCGTGGTGCCGAGCAACAGCGCGCCTGCGAGCAGCGCCGCAGAAAATCTGACTCTTTTGTTCATGTTCTTCCCATCTTCTCTCCGAAATTGCAACTTGGTTTTATTGTAGCACATTCCGCAGCGGATGAAAAGAATTTGTCACATTTTCGGCAGCACAAAGGCGCAGATAAAATCTGCGCCTTTGAAATCATATTTATCGGCTGACTGCCGCCTGAAGCACGGTGGATGCCACCGTACCGGCAACGCGCGCGCCGCCGCCGCCGTTCTCGACCAGAACGATAAAGGCATACGGCGTATCCTCGTCGCGCAGGAAGCCCGTGAACCATGCGTTCGGGGTCTTGTCCGCGCCGACCTCGGCGGTACCCGACTTCGCGCAGATGTCCATGCCCGGGAAGCGATCCTGACCGTAGGTCTCGATGACGTTGTTATGCATGAGATCCGCGATCGTGCCGGCGGTCTTTTCGTCGATCAGCTGCGCGGAGTTCTTCGTGCGGTAAATGCCAGTCGGCAGACCGTAGTCGGTCGTGGATTTCTCGATCAGGCGCGGCACGGCTGCCTTGCCGCCGTTCGCAATCGCGCCCATATACTGGAGCATGCTGATCGGGCACATGGTGTCCTGTCCCTGACCGACGCCTGCCCACGCGAGCTGGTTCTCGCTCACATCGAAGTCAAAATGTCCCGAAGCGGTCTGGATGCCGTCCACGCGCAGCGACTCGGTCAGTCCTGCCGCGTCGGTGTACTTCTTCATGGTCGCCGAGCCGAGCTCGACCGCGAGCTGACCGAACACGCCGTTACAGGAGTTGGCGAGCGCGGACTCGATGTCCTGTTCGCCGTGCGCATACGGGCAGGTCACGGTGTCGCCGCCGATCTCGACCGAGCCCGTGCAGTTCCACTTTCGCTGGAACAGGTCAGGGATGTTCTCGATCGCGGCGTTCAGCGTCACGACCTTGAAGATCGAGCCCGGAATGGAATTCGCAGACAGCAGGCGGTTGACATAAACGCCGTCCCACGCCGGGTCATCCGCCGCGATATTCGGCGGATCGGCCGGGTCGAACGTTGGTGTCGAGACCATGCAGAGAATTTCGCCCGTCTTGTAGTTGTAAACGCCGACCGTGCCGTTCTGGCCGCCGAGCGCCTCGTAGGCCACGCGGTTGAGCTCGGAGTCGATGGTGAGATACACGCTGTTGCCCGTGCCGAGCGGCGAATACGCGCCCGTGAGCAGGTTGTAGCCGGACAGCTTGTCCGCGAACGCGGTCAGTGCACCGGCGCCGATGTTTCCGGCCGGGTCGCCGACGGCGTGCAGGGTCGCGCGGCGGATCGTGCCGTCCTCGTTGTAGACGCGCTCGCCGTCCTCGGAGAGCGTCGAGAGCACGACGCCCCGGCTGTCGATGATCGTGCCGCCCTTGAGCACGCCCTGATTGTTGTACAGATGGCGGTTGTACGGGTAGGACGCCCAGTCGTCACCGTCCGCGACGAAGCGGAAGCAGAAAAACGCAAGTCCGATGCCGAGCAGCGCGGCCAGAATGAGACAGAACACGCTTCTTTTTTCGATTTTACGCATGGGTTCAGTCCTCCCCTCTCAGCTCGCGGCGGCTTGGCAGACGCACGGCGAACGAAGCGTTCTGACGGGTGTCCGTCGCCTTGAGGAAGGCGAGCATGCCCCACGCCGACAGCATGGACGAGCCGCCGTTGGACACGAACGGCAGAGTAACGCCGGTGAACGGCAGAATATCGACCGCACCGAACACGTTCAGACAGGTCTGGAACACGAGCAGGCTGGTCGCGGCGCACGCCGCGATGGTGTAGAAGCTCGAACGGCCTGCGCGGCAGGCGCGCACCGCGAACACTGCGAGCGTGATGATGCACAGCACGGTGAGCACCGCGATGACCAGCCCCCATTCCTCACACAGCATGCCGAACACGATGTCGGTGTCCGCCGCAGGCAGACCGGACAGCCAGCCCTTGCCGGCGCCGACGCCGATGAGGCCGCCCGAGGCTGCCGCCGTCAGCGTGTGGGTCTGCTGAAAGCCCTTGTCGTAAACGTCCTCCCAGATGTGGCCCCACGACGCGAAGCGCGCCGCAACGTGCGGCTTGATGGTCAGCATGACCATGCCGCCGCCGAAGCAGCCGGCGCACACCAGACCGAGCGTCGCGAAATCGCCCGAGCGCAGGTACGCGATGACGAGGAAGGTCACGAAGAACACGAGCGCGGTGCCGAAGTCGTTCTGGAGCGCCAGACAGCCGCCGCACACGCCGGTCAGGCCGATGAACATCCAGAGGTTGCGCTTGTTGAACAGGCGGTCGAGCGTCGCCGCACCGGCGAAAATGTAACAGATCTTGGCGATCTCCGAGGTCTGGAGCGACAGCGAGCCGAAGCGCAGCCATGCCTTCGCGCCGCCCTCGCTCGAACCGATGAGCAGGGTGATGGCGAGCAGGCCGACCGCCGTCGCGCCCATGAACCAGCGCACCTTCTGCGCGCGCGTCAGGTCGCGCAGGAAAAAGCCGAGGATGAGGAACACCGTCATGCCCATCAGGATCGCGATGAGCTGCTTGGGCAGCTCGTCCGGAACGGTCGAGCCCGTCACCGCGAGCGACAGCGTACACAGGAAGAACGCGATGGTCTCCATCTCGAAGCCAATACGGCGAAACAGGCGCATAAAGATGAAATAGCCCCAGCAGACGCAGGTAAACACGAAAAACGTCAGCGGAATGGTGACGTTCGCCTCACCGCCGCCTGCTACGACGAGCTGCACGGCCGTGAGCACCTGAAACAGCGTCAGCAGCACCAGGCTGCCCCACATGCCGGCCGGGCGGCCCTCCTCTCGGCGCTCCGCCATCTGCCAGCGCTTTTCCTCCGCCGAGATCGGCACCATCGTGGTCGGGATGCCGCCGAACGAGACCGTGTCGCCGTCCTCGACGATCGCGTATTCGTCCACAGGCAGGTCGTTGACCTTGATGCCGCCCTTGGAATTCAGGTCGTACACCGTCCAGCTGCCGTCGTTTTCACGGATGAGCGCGGCGTGCTGACGCGAGACCGACGGATATTCGAGCTGCACATCGCAGGCCGCGGCGCGGCCGATGATGTTCTCCCAGTGCGTGAGCGGCAGGCGCACGCCGTTGCCGAGCGCGAGATAGCCCCAGACCTCGTCCGGGTGCTTGACCTTCCACAGCGAGCGGATCGCGCCCACAAGTATCATCAGCGCGAGCAGCGGAAACACGAAACGGACGACCGTCGTGTACCACGCGCCCACGAGCGGATTTTCCGCCAGAAAACCCGACAGCACGTCAAGGCCGTGCTGCAGCGCATCTTTCATAACATTTCCTCCTCCCAGAACGGAGCATACAGTAAGCCATTTTACTTTGTTATTATAACATAAGTGTCAAGCAGTGCAAAAACCTCCGAAGGAATTTTCGCCTGTGAACGTAATAATCCCATTCCTTCCGGGCAAACTTCCACGGAAGGGGGAATAGACTTGCTAAAACTCATTTCTGCGAGTAAAATATATGACAGCAGCGGTGTCACCGCACTGAACCGCATTGATCTCCATGTCGCGCGCGGCGACTATGTTTCCGTCACCGGCGCGTCCGGCTCGGGAAAATCCACCCTCATGCACATCCTCGGCCTGCTCGACACGCTCTCCGCAGGCTCCTATCTGCTCTGCGGCACGGATGTTTCCCATCTTTCGCCTGCCGCGCTCGCCGCACGCCGTGCGTCCGAGATCGGCTTTGTTTTTCAGCAGTTTCAGCTGCTCCCCGGCCTGAGCGCGCTCGAAAATACCGCGCTGCCGCTCGCCATCGGCGGCATTCCGCGCTCTGCGCGCCTTGCACGCGCCCGGGCGGCGCTGCTCTCGGTCGGTCTCGGCGACCGCATGGACCATCTGCCGAACGCCCTTTCCGGCGGCCAGCAGCAGCGCGTCGCCATCGCGCGCGCCATCATCACGCGCCCCTGTGTACTGCTCGCGGACGAGCCGACCGCAGGCCTCGACCCGGCCTCCGCCTCCGATGTGCTCGCGCTGTTCGACAGCCTGCACGAGAGCGGCCACACCATCGTCCTCATCACGCACGACCCGGCAGCCGCCCGGCGTGCCACACGCCGTCTCCGTCTGGAAAACGGCGTACTTTTCAACGTACAATAACCCTCTGCAAAGGAGAAAATACCATGAACAGACGCGATAAAACCAACTATTATCTGGATATGGCGCAGGTCGCGCTCGAGCGCGGCACCTGCCTGCGCCGCAACTTCGGCGCGGTCATCGTTAAGAACGATGTCATCGTCTCCACCGGCTACACCGGCGCGCCGCGCGGACGCGCGAACTGCATCGACATCGGTCTCTGCGTCCGCCAGAAAATGGGCATTCCGCGCGGCGAGCGCTACGAGTTCTGCCGCTCGGTCCACGCCGAGGCGAACGCCATCATCGCCGCGCCGCGTGAGCAGATGCTCGGCGCGACCATTTACCTCGTCGGCCGCGACATGTCCACCGGCGAGATCATGCGCGACGCGAATTCCTGCACGATGTGCAAGCGAATGATCATCAACGCCGGCATTTCGCAGGTCGTCATCCGCCGCGACAACGATACATACGACACGATCGACGTCGCCGACTGGGTCGCGCACGACGATGTGCTCGACGGCCAGACCGGCTATTAAGCATGGCGCCCGTACAGACAGAGAAGGAGGCGTTTTCATGATCGAAACCACACAGTTTTCCGGCAAAATCAAACATAAATGCAGCAAAACCATGCTTTTGACGCCGCAGGAGCTTTTTGAGCTCGACCGCTATATCGAGTCCCTGCGCGCGTCCGACAGCTTCACCGAGGACGAAAAACGCGCCATCGCGGAGAACGATTTCTCGCACTGGGAGACGCTCTCCTGCTGTCTCCGCACATGGATCGCGGAAAAGCATTACGCGGAGTTTCTCGCCGCGCCGACCGTCCCCGTGGACGAGGCCTACCTCGAGAGCAGCGTTTTCCGGCTCTCGCTGGAAAAATGGGCGCTCGACCCGGCGTTCCGTCTCGCGCTCACCGCGCGCATCCTCGCAGACCGCCGCCGCAGTCCGAACACGGTCGGCGTGTACGAACGCTGCGAGCAGAAAATGAACGCTTATCTGATGGAGCGCGCGCTCACCCCGAATACGGTAAACGATACGCAGCTTGCGCTCGCTGAGATGCTGTTTCTCGCGCAGCTCGGCGGCGTCGAGATCGTTCAGACCGCACATGGTCAGACCGGCTCGTATTTTCTCGGCGCGGAAGCGACCGTCACCGAGCCGTTCGCCCACGGCGGCCGCGTTGCCTTCCTGCTGCCTGCCGACACGGATCTCAGGATGTTCCGTCCCTGCCCTGCCGCGCAGCATTTCGCGCTCCGCAAGGCGGACGGTACCGTGCTGCGCCGCCGCGCGCGCGAAAGCGAACGCCCTGTCATGCAGTACAGCGCCGATCTGGCGGACAGGCACATCTATCTGCGCTCGTACAAGGGCGGCGAAGGCCGCTATGCCGAGCTGACGCTCGGCATTCAGAGCGACGCCCCCGGCGGCGTCTCCCCTCTCGGTCACGCGCACAGCGACTGGGCGCATTCCGAGCGCCAGAGCAGCTTTCTCGCCTGCCGTGAGACCGGCGTCGGCCAGCGTATCGGCGGCCGCATTATCGACCTCACGCCGCTCTCCTCCGCGCAGCTGACCGCGCTCATGCAGGCGTTTGCGCACGGCTTCCGTGCCCTTCAGGCGCAACCGGAGGTGCCGGATGCCCTGCTCCGCGTCATCAGCCTGCTCACCGGTGCGCCGCTCTCGCGCGAGGAAATGCTCGCGCTCTGGTCACATCTCGACGCGGACGATGCAGAAGCGCTCGGCGCAGCCTTTGACGCCTGCCGCAGCCGCAGTCTGGAAGCGCCTATCAAGCCGCCCCAGATCAAGACCGGCGAGGGCTGCACGTTTGCGCTGCTCACGCCCGTTCACATCGAGCTCAAGCAGAACGAGGTGAACTGGTACAACCGCGTGTTCGGCTGGCTGCCGTTCGTGGACAGCGCGGACGACATCCGCCGCGAAAACCGCCGTCTCCAGAACGAATATCGCGCCGCACAGCGCGCGTCCGACCTGTCGTTCGGCGGCAATCCCTTCGAGGACGAGATCGAGTACAGCGACGCGGTGCTCAAGCCGCGCTACCGTCTGCACCGCTGCGGTCTGCCAAAGGACCGGCTCACCATCCCGGCGCAGCCTGCCGCGCCCGGCAAAGAGCGTCCGCTCGACCGCAAGGGCATTCTGTCCCTGCTGCTCGACGACCGCCGCGAGCACACCCCGGAGCAGGAGCTTTTCCTCACCTATGTCAAGGGGCTGTCCGGCGTACAGCGCATCGTGGACGGCTACCTCGGCAAGAGCCAGAGCGCGCTCGTCAAGAACCTGCGCAGCAATCCGGACTCGTTCGCCAAGACCATCATGCAGACCATCTACAGCGACGCGCGCCGCAACGGCATCGACCATCTGCCAAGCCTCGCGCGCGAGCTGATCGAACCCGAGCTGCGCCGCCATGAGGCCGCGCGCCCCAAGCCTGCGGCCGAGCCGAAGAGCGAGGAATAAACGATAATATCCAGTTTCGCGACAGTTAAAATCCCCTCCTGCGATGCGCCTGCAGGAGGGGATTTTATTGATATAATGTTTGTTTTTAATGTTTACTTTTTCATAATATCCTGATCGTGTGCAGCCTTTGCGACCAGACCGGACAGCGCGAGCAGCGCGATGAGGTTCGGGAATACCATCAGGCCGTTGAACAGGTCGGACAGGTTCCAGACCAGATCAACATGCAGCGCGGAGCCGATGACGATGCAGACAACAACGATCGCGGCGTAAACCTTGACCGCCTTGTGGCCGAACAGCGCCTTTACGTTCTGCTCGCCGAAGAAATACCAGCCGATAATGGTGGAAAATGCGAAGAACAGCATGCAGATCGCAACAAATGCGCCGCCGAGCGTGCCGAGGGACGCGGAGAAGGCAGCCTGTGCGAGCTCGGTGCCCTGCAGGCCGTCCGGAGCGCCCGGATTGAGCATGCCGGAGGTCAGGATGACCATCGCGGTCAGCGTCAGTACGACGAAGGTGTCGATGAATACGGAAACGATAGCGATCTCACCCTGGTCCTGCGGACGCTTTACCTTGGCGAGCGCGTGTGCGTGCGGCGTGGAGCCCATGCCGGCCTCGTTGGAGAACAGGCCGCGTGCAACGCCGTAGCGCATTGCCTGACGGACGGTAATGCCGGCTGCGCCGCCGAGGATCGCCTGCGGATCAAATGCCGCAACAAAGATGGACTTGAGCGCCGGGATGATGGCCGCGTGGTTGAAGCACAGGATGATCAGGCAGCCTGCCATGTAGAACAACGCCATGATCGGAACGACCTTCTCGGTAACGGAAGCGATACGGCCGACGCCGCCGAGGAAGATGAACGCTGCGATGATCGCGCAGATGACGCCGACAACGATCTGCGGCGCGCCGAACGCGGTCTTGAACGCTACGCTGATCGAGTTGGCCTGTACCATGTTGCCGGTGAAGCCGAGAGCAAAAATGATAGCGACCGAGAAGAAGCCGGCAAGGAACTTGCCGAAGCCGCCCTGGAAGCGTGCGCGGATGTAGTAGATAGGGCCGCCGGTAACGTGACCCTTGTCGTCGGTGGTCTTGTACTTCTGCGCGAGCACGGCCTCACCGTAGATGGTGGACATGCCGAAGAACGCAGACAGCCACATCCAGAAGATCGCGCCCGGGCCGCCGGAGTACAGCGCGGTAGCCGCGCCTGCGATGTTGCCGGTGCCGACCTGCGCCGCAATCGCAGTGGTCAGCGCCTGAAACGGGCTCATGCCGTCCTTGCCTGCCTTTTCGCCGTTGAGCGAGAAGTGGCCGAACAGATGCTTCCAGCCTGCGCCGAACTTGCGGACCTGAATGAAGCGCGTGCGGATGGTAAACACGATGCCGGTACCTACGAGGAGATACAGCAGCAGGCCGTTCCAGACGACGTTGCTGACCCTGCTTACCCAGTCTGCCAATACTTCCATTGTCATTTTTTACATTCCCCTTCTTGTCTGCGGCAAACAAAAAGCCGAAACCCATGGGTAAAATGGATTTCGGCTCAAAAAGAACGACAGCAGAACAGGATTTCGCGCGTTCCTGACGAAACGCTGACCTCCTGTGCATTTTATCGGTCCATACTCTGTCCTTTTGCCTGAGAGATTGGGCGCGGCTACTCTTACCCCCGCGCGCGTTGCACCTTCGGCAGTCCCCTTACATCCGGGACGTTCTCCAGAGCCACATCCGCTGACAGTCCTCATCCGGGTATACCGGACACCTGAGAGTTTCGCTCCTTCGGCAAGTCTTGTGGACTTTTTCCTGCCAACTTCGTTTGTCGCTTTATGGTTTTTATGGGTTTAAGTTTAACATCCCTTTTCACGAATGTCAAGTTTTCGTTCCCGTCGGATTGCACAAATTAAGTTCACGAGAACAAAATGAAACCGCCGGAGCACGATTTCTCCGGCGGTTTTTCCAGTATCAGTCTTTTTAGTAAACGTACTCGAATTCGAGCTCGCCGATGATGACCGGCGCGTTCTCCTCGATGCCCATTTCCTCCAGCTTCGCGTAGATGCCTGCGGTCTGGAGCATGCGGTCCATATACTGACGGGACTCGTAGTCGTCGAGGTTGACCGAGCCCATGACCTTGTCCACCCATGCGCCGGTAACGACGTAGGCGTCGCCGTCGCGCTCGATGGTCCAGTCGTTCTCGGTGACGGGAGCCGCCTCGGTCTCGACGAACTCCGGCTCGTACACGAATACCGGCGGCAGCTGCTGGAGCTCGTGCCACGTGAGGTTCATCAGCTCCTTGACGCCCTGATTGGTCGCCGCGGACAGCTCCGCGAACAGGAAGCCGTGCTCCTCGGCGTACTTTCTCAGCTTTTCGACCAGCTCGCGGTCCTCGCCCAGCAGGTCGGTCTTGTTCGCCACGATGATCTGCGGACGCGCCGCCAGAAACTCGCTGTAGCCTGCCAGCTCCGCGTTGATCTTCTCGATGTCGTCGACCGGGTCGCGGCCCTCGCTGCCTGCCGCATCGACCAGATGCAGCAGCAGGCGGCAGCGATCGATATGGCGCAGGAAGTCATGGCCGAGACCGGCGCCCTCACTCGCGCCCTCGATGATGCCCGGGATGTCCGCCATGACGAAGTTCTGCTCCTCGCCTACGGAGACCACGCCCAGATTGGGCACGAGGGTCGTGAAGTGGTAGTTTGCGATCTTCGGACGGGCTGCCGATACCATGCTCAGCAGCGTGGACTTACCGACATTCGGGAATCCGACCAGACCGACGTCCGCGAGCAGCTTGAGCTCAAGCACGATGTCGCGCTCAACGCCCGGCAGACCCGGCTTCGCGAAGCGCGGCGCCTGACGGGTCGGGGTCGCGAAATGGGTGTTGCCCCAGCCGCCATTGCCGCCCTTCGCCGCGACATACGGCTCGTTGTCCGACATATCCTTCATGACCTGTCCGGTCTTCTGGTCGCGGATGATCGTGCCGCGCGGCACGCGGATGACGAGGTCTGCGCCGTCCTTGCCCTTGCAGCGCTTGCCGCCGCCCGGCTCGCCGGGAGCTGCAACATACTTCTTCTTGTAGCGGAAGTCCAGGAGCGTGGACAGGTTGTCATCTACCTTGAAGATGACCGAGCCGCCGCAGCCGCCGTCGCCGCCGTCCGGACCGCCTGCCGCGACATACTTCTCGCGGTGGAAGCCGACCTTGCCGTCGCCGCCCTTGCCGGAAACGATCTTGATCTTTGCAATATCAATAAACACAGTGTTGTCCTCCTTTCAAGTGGTAGTATAAGCATGAAGGCAACACCGCATAATGAAAGCTGCGGCGCTTTGCGGAAATTTTGTACCCTGACTTTGTTGCGATTTCACGGTAATACATCAAGTATTACCGCAAAACCGCGCCGCGCCAGTGCGCAAAATTTACTCGCAAATCGCTCTTGTTCGATTATGCAGTATTGCCTTAAAACAAAATCCCAGACGCCTGTCTGGGATTTGTGTCTTGTTCGGTTTACTGCGGGTAAACGGAAACCTGCTTGCGGTCCTTACCCAGGCGCTCGAAGCGAACAACGCCCTCAACCTTTGCGAACAGGGTGTCGTCCGAACCACGGCCAACGTTTACGCCCGGATGGATCTTCGTGCCGCGCTGGCGAACGAGGATGTTGCCTGCCGGTACGGTCTGACCGTCTGCGCGCTTAACGCCCAGTCGCTTGGACTCGGAGTCACGGCCGTTCTTGGTAGAACCTGCGCCCTTTTTATGCGCGAAAAACTGTAAGCTAATCTTCAGCATCTGTGTGCACCTCCATTACGTTTAGAAAATCGGAATAGTTTTGTTCCAGCTCGGAAAAATGCAGCTTAAGTGCCTGAAGTGCGTCCTGACCCTGCTCTACCATGTCTTTCGGCAGGGTAAAGCGGATATGTGCGCCCTCGTCCTCGATGAGCGTGTCAACGGGGATATGCTGTACGTCGTACAGCAGAGCATGCGTCAGCATCACCGCACTGGAGATCGCCGCACAAACGATGTCCTCCCCTTCCTCCGCATAACCTGCGTGGCCGAGGATGTCCACCGAGAGGATCTTGTCCCCTTGCAGCGAAAAAGTGACCTTCGTCACGGCC
Source organism: Coprococcus eutactus (assembly GCA_963645185.1). Lineage (GTDB taxonomy): Bacteria > Bacillota > Clostridia > Oscillospirales > Butyricicoccaceae > Agathobaculum. The sequence continues at coordinate 24,488 of CAVIRF010000006.1, forward strand.
TTACGCCTTGATGGACGCGATGGTTACCTTGGTGTACGGCTGACGATGGCCCTGACGACGGCGGTAACCCTTCTTGGGCTTCATCTTGAAGATGTTGATCTTCTTGCCCTTGCCGGTCTTCTCGACCGTGCCGGTTACGGCTGCGCCGGAAACGTAAGGAGCGCCGACGGTGAGCTTGTCGCCCTCGCCTACTGCCAGAACCTCGTCAAAAGTAACGGTTGCACCGTCCTCCACGCCGAGCTTCTCGACGTAGATCACGTCGCCCTCAGATACCTTGTACTGCTTGCCGCCAGTTTTCAGAATGGCATACATTATGATTTTCCCTCTCTTTCGTTGTAGAGTCACGCTTGGCACGGCGGAGCGTCGGGATGACGCGCACTTAATAAAAGCCAATGCACAATGCGGCTTGTAATAGCATAACACAAGCCCCCCCTTCTGTCAAGCAGTTTCCCGAAAATCCAAATGTAAAAGAGCGAACGATTTCCGCCTCTTTTTCTGTGCATTTTTACCGCAGTGCGATATATTTGAACGTATACATCGGGTTATTGCCGTTGTAGAGCGAGGACGAGCTCAGGGCGTTGAAGCCGTTCTCGGCGATCTCGACGGTCTTTGCAGGCGACGCCGCCGTCGCAAGGCCGCCGTAGATCAGATTTGCCTGCGAAAACGCGCCGTCCGTGCGGCAGATGAGCACCACGCGCGGCGTAAAGCCGAGCGAGATGAACTGGCTGGTCTCGCCGTCGCCCTCGTATGTGCCGAACACGAAGAGCTGATCCACGCGCGCGTTCGTCGCGGCATCCGCGGCGTTCATGGCCTCCACCGTGCTCTGCATGCTGTCCGCGAGCGAGCCGGACAGTGCACTGATCGACGCCTGCACCGCGCTCTGCTCGGCCTTGCCGGCGATCTCCTGCTGGAGCTCCTGCGCGAGCATGTCGCGCGTCACCGTGCCGCCGTAGGCGCCGATCACGAGCGATTCCATGCGCTCCTCGAGCGTTTTTCCGTCCTCGCAGACCTGATTGAGCGCCTGCCGCAGCTGCTCGGGCGCGCTGTCGAACCACGCCTTGAGCGCGTCGGGCGCGAGCGTCGGCTGATCGGGCAGGTCGGATATGCGCTTTTCAAAACGGCTGATTTGATGATCGAACATAACGTTACCTCCTGTTTTTGCGTGAGGGCGCTCCGTCGGCAGATACCGGAGCGCCCTCATTATCTAAAGACTTCATCCCCATGAAGCAAGCCTTAGAATAGGAATTTTTCTCCGTTTTGTCAAGCGTTTCGGGTGGTCAATCTTTTGACCAGTAACAAAACCCTGCCAGAAGTCCGCATTTTTCCGCGTCCCGGCAGGGTTTTCGAAATTTTCAGTTATTGTTTTCCTGTTTCGCCGCATCAATATCCTGCAAAAGCTGCGCGCGCGTGTCGTCGAACAGCAGCTTTTTGTTGTGCGCAAAGTAGGCGTCGCAGCCGAAATTCTGGATGAACCACGACGTGAACCAGTTCGCGGTCAGCTCGGTGGCGAACAGCACGAGCTCCTGCGAATCCGGGATGGCCGCATCGAGGAACGCAAAGGCGTTCGTCAGCCCCTCGTCCACGCGGTCCGCCGCCTGCGCGCGCGCCTCGACCTCTCCGCCGAACAGCGCCTTGAGGCGGTCGAAGGCCTGTCCGCGCGGCGTTTTCTCGAGCGCGAGCGTCTGCTGCCAGGTATCCAGCAGCTCCACCTCGCGCGCCGCGACGAACAGCGCGTCCCGGTCGGTCGAACCGGCACGGCGGCGCGTCAGCTCCGCGCGTTTTTCATCGAGCAGCGTGCCGAGCGTCTTTTCGCCCTCGCGGACGCACAGCAGGTCGCCGTGCAGCGCGTCGGTCAGCGCATCCTGCCGGTAAGCCGTGCGCGCCGTATCCGCAAGACGCGAGAGCAGCAGACCGAGCACGCCGAGCTTTTCGTCGAACGGCGCGTCGCGCAGCTCGGAGGCGCGCACCTTCTCCCACATGCCCGAAACGATCTCGTCGACGCGGTAAACCTGCCGGTACTTCTCGTAAAGCTGCAAATAGTTCGCGAAATCCGACGCGATCTGCGGCAGCTGAAGATACTGCTCGACGACCTGCCGGTCGACCGGAAGGCCGAGCGTTTCATAGGTCTGCATCAGCTCGGACAGATCCTCCCAGCCGCGCGCGGTGACAAACTGCAAGCCGTCCGCCGTCGCCTCGACGCGGTAGAAATTATCGCGGCAGATCTCCAGATAGGACAGGATCGCGCCGTGAATGCCGCGTTTTCCGGCGTATTCCTTCCAGACGCCGAAATCCTCCTCGATGTCGATCTTTTTCACGCGGTCGAGCGTCACAACGTCGAATTCACGCACGGATTTATTGTATTCGGGCGGATTTCCGGCCGCTACGACCATCCATCCGGCTGGAAGCTGCTGATTTCCGAACGTTTTGCACTGCAAAAACTGAAGCATCATCGGCGTCAGCGTTTCGGAGATGCAGTTGATCTCGTCGAGGAACAGGATGCCCTCGGAGACGCCCGTGCGCTCGATCTCCCGGCAGACCGACGCGATGATCTCGCTCATCGTGTAGCTCGTCACCGTGCGCTCCTCGCCGCCCAGCCGCACCTTTTCGATGAACGGCAGGCCGAGCGCGGACTGGCGCGTGTGGTGGGTCAGCGTATAGGACACCAGACCTACGCCGGTCTCCTCCGCGATCTGCTGCATGATCTGGGTCTTGCCGATGCCCGGAGGGCCGATGAGCAGCACCGGACGCTGCCGGATGGGCGGAATGCGCCATGCGCCGAACTCGTCCTTCGCCAGATAGGCGCGCAGCGCGTTCTTGATTTCCTGTTTCGCTCGTTTGATATTCATGAAAAGCACCTCGGCTTTGTTTCTGTCTATCCCCTACTATACCACGCCTCCCCCGGCCGCACAAGTGCCGCCTTGCCGTTGTCCGGCGCGCGTGCTATAATTTACACGAGAAAAAGCAAAGGAGCGGTGGCCATGCGCTGCATCGACGGCGAAAACGAACTTATCCTCACCTGCGAGAGGCAGGCGGACGGGGTGTGCATCCTGCGGTGCGAGACGCGCGACCCGGTCGTCCTGCTGCCCGACGAGATCGACGGCGCGCCCGTTACCGCGCTTGGCAACTACGTTTTGAGCGCTCGCGCGCCCGACCTCTCCGGCCGGGACACCTTCTCTGTGCGCGTGACCTGCGGCGGCTCGCTCCCGGTGCACGACGCGGACAGCATCCGTGCGGTGACGCTGCCGAAGCACGCCAGAACCGTCGGCAGCTATGCGTTCTACAACTGCCGCGCGCTCGAGGAGCTTACCATGACGGACAGCGTTTCCGCATTTGACGGCGGCTCGCTGATGAACTGCCTCAGCCTGCACCGCATCTGCCTGCTCGCGCCGCCGGGCGGCGCGACCTGCCTGCCGAAGATCCTCGGCGAGACCGCGAGCGAGCTGGATGTGCGCTTTGTCCATGGCGACATGTGCACGCCGCTGCTGTTCCCGGCCTACACCGAAGAGCTCGAGGACCTCAGCCCGGCGCATATCTTTCAGCGCCGCATTCACGGCGCCGGGTACAGCTACCGCCAGTGCTTTGACGGTGCGGTGCTGAACTTCCGGCAGTACGACCGCGCACTTTCCGAGCTCGCCGAGCGGCATGATTTCGCAGTCGCCGCCCGGGTCGCGGTGCGGCGGCTCGCCGCGCCCTTTGCCCTGTCGGACAGCGCGCGCGAGGACTATCTCGCTGTCCTGCGCGAGCACGGCGGCCCGCTCGCCTGTGCGCTTGCAAAGCAGGGCGACAGCGCCGCGCTGCATGTGCTGCTGTCTCTTTCCGTGCTGTCAGCGGCCGACACAGACGCTGCCTGCACCGCCGCGCGCGAGGCCGGACAGACCGCTGCGCTCTCCGTGCTGCTCGCCGCCGTCGGCCCGGCAAAGCCGCGCGGACGCGCGAAAACATTCGATCTGTAAAGGAGGAACGGCCATGCAGTCCGAACGCTGGGCGAATATCGGGCGAGAAATTCTGTTTTCCGCTCGCAGCGAGCTTTATATGAACCTGCCGTTTCTCGACGGCGCACTTGCCGCGCTGCCGGTGCAGGACGGCTTCGAAACGAGCTCGCTCGCGACCGACGCGAAAGCGCTGTATTTCAGCGGCGCGTGGCTCGCGCAGCACTTCGAACGCAGCCGCACGAGCGTCAACTGCGCCTATCTGCACACGATTTTCCACTGTCTGCTGCGCCATCCGGCGAAAATGCGCGGCCGCGACCGCGATCTCTGGTCGCTCGCGTGCGACATCGCGGTCGAGAGCATGCTCGACAGTCTGGATTACCGCTGTCTCGCGCCGGACAAGTCCTCGGTGCGGCGGCAGAATCTCTACCGCTCGCTGCGCGAGCACATGCCTGTGCTGACGGCCGAGGCGGTCTACCGCCATTTCCGTCGCGAGCGTCTGAATTCCTACGACTGCGCGACGCTCGCGCGCGTGTTCGCGGTCGATGAGCACACGCTCTGGCCCGAGGACGACGACGATCAGGACCGCCGCTGGCAGCAGCAGGCGCAGCGCACCCAGACCGCCATGGAGACGGTTTTCGCCAGCGAGGCGACCGGCGGCGAGGCCGTGCGTGAGCAGCTTGCCGTCTCCGCGCGCCACACGACCGACTACCGCGCCTTTCTGCGCCATTTTTCCGCCCTGCGCGAGGAGACCGCCATCGACGCGGACTCGTTCGATTACGGCTATTATGCCTACGGCCTGCGCCATTACGGCAACATGCCGCTGATCGAGCCGCTGGAAACGCGCGAAACGCGCAAGATCGAGGATTTTGTCATCGCCATCGACACCTCCATGTCCACCTCGGGCGAGCTCGTCCGCGCCTTTCTTGAAAAAACCTGCGAGCTGCTTCAGCAGAATACGAGCTTTTTCCGCCGCATCAATCTTCGCATCCTGCAATGCGACGACAAGCTGCGCTCGGACAAGGTCATTCACAACGCGAAGGAGTTCGCCGACTATATGGCGCATTTCGAGCTCATCGGCCAGTCCGCGACCGATTTCCGGCCGGTTTTCGAGCATGTCGATCAACTGGTCGCCGAGGGCGCGTTCCACTCGCTGCGCGGCCTGCTCTACTTTACGGACGGCCTCGGCATCTACCCGAAGAAGCGCCCGAAGTACGACGCCGCCTTTGTCATGCTCGAGGGCGAGTGCTGGCCGGACAGTGTTCCTCCCTGGGGCATCCGCGTCATCCTCCGCGAGGACGAAATAATGACGGAATAACACACCTTGTCGGGAAAAACAAAGTTTTTCCGACAGGTCTGCGGCCCGGTGCAAAAGGATTTTTCCCCTGCACCGGGCCGCTCTTTGTGTATTCAGTTAATATCGACGAATTACTTGACGATTTCCTTTGCCGCAGCTGCCAGAACGTCAACCTTCGCCTCGGCCTCGGCCTTGTTCGCGCCCTTGGCCATGATATATACCTTGACCTTCGGCTCGGTGCCGGACGGACGGATGATAAAGGTCGTGCCGCCCTCGAGCTCGTAGTACATAACGTTCTGACCCTTGAGCTCCATCTGCTCGACCTTGCCGTCTGCCATGCAGGTACGGGTGCCCGGCATGTAGTCACGGGTAAAGTCGACCTTGTCCGGGCCGACAGCCGTCAGCGGCTCGTCGCGCAGCTCCTGCATGAGCTCCTTCATGCGCTGGAGACCGGAAACGCCCGGCATGACGATGGAAATGGTCTGCTCGCAGTAGTAGCCGTACTTCTCGTACATCTCTTCCATTGCGTCGTACAGCGTCTTGCCCTGCGTGCGGTAATAAGCCGCCATCTCAGCGATCAGCATGGAAGCGGTAACAGCGTCCTTGTCGCGCGCGTAGTCGCCGCACAGATAGCCGTAGGACTCCTCGAACGCGAAGATATATTCGTGAGAGCCGTCCTTCTCGAACTGCTTGATCTTCTCCGCAAGGAACTTGAAGCCGGTGAAGGTGTCGAAGCACTCAACGCCGTTCTTCTCCGCCGCCGCGCGCGCCATCTCGGTGGTAACGATGCTCTTGAGCACCGCCGGATGCGCCGGCATGGTGTTCGTCAGCTTCTTTGCGGTGATGATGTAATCGGTGAGCAGCACGCCGACCTGATTGCCCGACAGGGTGACGTACTCGCCGGACTTGTCCTTGAGGACGATGCCGGTGCGGTCCGCATCCGGGTCGGTGCCGATGATGAGGTCAACGTCGTTCTTCTTTGCCAGATCAATGGCCAGATAGAAGCCTTCCTTGTACTCCGGGTTCGGGTTCTTGACGGTCGGGAAATCGCCGTCGATCTTCATCTGCTCAGGCTCGCAGATGATGTGCTTGTAGCCCAGACGGCGCAGGATCTCCGGCACCAGACGGTAGCCGGCGCCGTGGAACGGCGTGTAGACCAGCTTGAAGTCGTCCGCGACCTGCTTGACGCAGTCCGGGTTGACCGCGACCTTGATGACCTCGCTGAGGTAAGCCTCGTCGGTCTGCTTGTCCAGAATGCGGATCATACCGCTCTTGACCGCCTCGTCGAAATCGGTGGTCTTGACGCCGGTGAAGATGTCGGTCGCCGCCATTTCCTTTGCTACTACGTCAGCCTCGGCCGGGGGCAGCTGCGCACCGTCCTCCCAGTAGACCTTGTAGCCGTTGTATTCCTTCGGGTTGTGGGATGCGGTGATGTTGATGCCGGCGATGCAGCCGTAGTGACGGACCGCAAAGGACAGCTCCGGGGTCGGGCGCAGCTCGTCAAAGACCAGCGCCTTGATGCCGTTTGCCGCGAGGATGCACGCGGACTGCTTTGCGAACTCGGGCGAGAAATGACGGGAGTCGTAGGCGATCGCAACGCCGCGGTCCATCGCCGCCTGACCGTTCGATACGATCAGCTTTGCAAGGCCCTGTGCCGCCTGACCGACGGTAAAGCGGTTCATGCGGTTGAGGCCGACGCCCAGCACGCCGCGCAGGCCAGCCGTGCCGAACGACAGCGGCGCATAAAAGCGGCTCTCGATCTCTTCTTTATTGTCTGCAACCGACTCCAGCTCTGCGCGCTCCTCTTCGCTCAACGCGCCGCTCTCCAGCCAGTGCTTGTATTCAGCCATGAAATCCATGTCTATCACCTCTCCAGATATTTGCCCCGGCAGGCGCTCTTTCGCCATCGGCCGGAACCTCTATCTAAATTATACGATATTTGCCTGTCAATGCAAGGGGATTTTGCGCGAATTATAAAAAACTCCCGGCGCAGCCCGTCGTTCTGCACAGTTTTGCGCCTTTTTCTTTGTGCATTCATTCAGGGAAGGTCTGGAAACGCCGGAGCGGCCCAAGCGGCGTGTCTCTTGCGGCGCGCGCATAATTATGCTACGATGGTAGTATTCCGAGGCGGAAAGGGCGAGAAAAATGATACAGTGCTTTGTCAAAAAGGAATATGAGCCGCCGTTCGGGCTGACCCGGCCGCCGCGCCTGTTCTCCGTCAGCCGGACGGACGCAGAGGCGTCCGCGCATCCGCGCGTCATGCACGCGCATGACGATCTGGTCGAGATCGTGCTCGTGCGCGGCGGCGAGAGCCGGTATTTCGTCGGCGGCATGCCGTATGACGCGCGCCGCGGCGACCTGTTCATCTATAACAGCCGCGTGGTGCACGACGAGCCGTCCGGCCCCGACCGGCCGGTTGCCTCATTCAGTCTGGCGCTCGGCGGTCTGAGCGTGCCCGGACTGCGCGAGAACGCGCTCATCCCGGACGAGGCCTCGCCCGTCTGCCCCCTGACCGAGGAGCAGACCGTCCGGCTCGAACGGCTGTATGATGTGCTGTACAGCGAGCTGACCGCAGGCAACGACGACGGCGCGCATCATCTGCTGATGGCGCTGCTGACGCTCGTGCAGCAGTTTCTTGCCGCCGCCGCGCAGGACGGCAGCCACGGGGAAAACGTGTTCGCGCAGCGCATCAAGGACTACATCGACCAGCATTTTGCCGAGGATTTCTCGCTTCAGAGCATGGCGGACGCGCTGCATGTCAGCCCGTACTATCTCGCGCATGTCTGCAAGGATGTGACCGGCTATTCGCCGCTCCAGTACGTCCTGCGCCGCCGCATCGGCGAGGCGCAGACACTGCTCATCACGACCGAGCTGCCGGTGACGCGCATCGCCGCGCAGGTCGGGTACGACAATCCGAGCCATTTCAACGCGCAGTTTTCCAAGGCAGTCGGCATGTCGCCGCGAACGTTCCGAAAGGAATATGTTTTTCACAAATGACCTGTCGCGAAACTTCGTTTCGCCGACAAGCTGTGTTCTGACTTCGCAGAACACGAGTCGTCCGAAAGTTCCCATACGGAAACTTTCTCCCTCCAGAAGTAAAAAAACCGAGGTACACGCCCCCGGTTTTTTTGCGTTTGCACAGCAAACGCTTTTTAATGCGCGCTACCGCGCGGCTGCTGTATTTGCGTAAAACGCACTTCGTCTACAAACAAAACCGAGGCAAAATGCCTCGGTTTTGTGCTTGTTTTGTGTTTTTCTTATTCCTTTGCTGCGGCGGCGATATTGCTCAGGACTTTCGCCAGCTCTGCGCGGTTCACATTGCCCGTCGGGTTGAAGGCATTTTTGTCGTCGCCCTGCATGAGCCCGTTCTTGATGCAGAACGAAACCGGCGACAGCGCCCAGTTCTCAATACGGCGGCAGTCGGTGAACTCATAGACCGCCATGCCGTCACCGGGAACAATCTCCGTCAGGCCGTTCTCCGCGAACAGCTTCATCGCGCGCTCGAGCACGGCGGCGAACTCCTGCCGCGTGATCGGCGCGCCGGGATTGAGCTTTTTGCCCGAGCCGGTCATGATGCCGTTATTATAGCAGAACGCCATGGCGGCCGGATAGCTCTGGCCGATGTCGGCGTAGTCCGCCATCTTCGAAATGCCGTCCTGCGACGGCTCAGCGTCAAACTTTGCGCTCATGCGGCATGCCGCGCGGTAGATCGCGTCCGCGACCTCCTGTCTCGATACCGTGCGCGACGGCTCGAATACGGTCGTGCCGTCGTCCGGACGGCCTACATCCATCAGGTCGTACTCCATCACATAGCGCACAGCCGGTGCATACCAGTCCTGCGACGCAACATCCGCCGGCAGCACGATCGAGGTGTCGTCCGCCGCGAGCGCTGCGGTCGTCATGGACAGCGCAGTCGCGCCGGTCAGAAAAAACGAAAGAACCTTGGTAAAGGTCATCGTATCAGCTCCTTCTACGGGGAAAATCAGTGAACTGTCCAGCAGGACATCCACTGTTCCTATTATACCATATCATGTGTAGTCTGACACAAATGAAACACAACTGTAACGTAACCGTAACATATATCAAGAGACGCAAAAAAGCCCTGCTTTCCGAGGAAAACAGGGCTTTGCGTATCCTTAAAACAATTAAAAACGAATGGTATCGCTTACTCTGCGGTGTACGGCAGAAGAGCGATGTGACGTGCACGCTTGATAGCCTCAGTCAGCTGACGCTGATGAGCAGCGCAGGTACCGGTCATGCGGCGGGGCAGGATCTTGCCGCGCTCGGACATGTACTTCTTCAGCTTGCCGGCATCCTTAAAGTCAACGTGTGCAACCTTATCTACGCAGAAAGCGCAAACCTTGCGACGGCGACGGCCGCGCTGCGGACGCTCTGCACGCTCCGGACGGGGAGTAAATTCCTTCTTGGTTTCTTCCATTGTCACGTAACCTCCTTCAGATTAGAATGGGACATCGCCGTCATCGTCAGCGAGCTCCTGAAAATCCGAATCTCCTGCAGGGAGATCGAACGCCGGAGCAACCTGCGACGCGGCAGGCTCGGGCCGCATCTGCGAACCGTTATCATAGCCGCCGGTAAAACCGCCCTGATTGCCTGCGTTATAAGCATCACGGGACTTCTTGGTCTCACCGAAAGAAACCTCATCGCAGTTGACTTCAATCGCGGTGCGGTTGTTGCCGTTCTGGTCCTGCCAGCGGCGGGACTGGATACGGCCGACTACGATCGCCATAGCACCCTTGGTGAACCACTGTGCAACGAACTCTGCCTGACGGCCCCATGCGACACAGTCGATGAAGTCGGTCTGGCGTTCGCCGTTCTGATCCTTGCGGCCGCGATCGATCGCGAGGGAGAACGAGCACACAGCCATGTTGGACTGGGTATGACGAAGTTCGGGATCACGGGTCAAACGACCCATCAGAATAGCCTTGTTGAGCATTTTCAGTTCACCGCCTTAGTCGTCCAGGCTGACGATGATAGAACGCATAACGCCGTCCGTGATCTTGTAGATACGGTCCAGCTCAGCCGGGAACTCGGGCTTGGACTCAAAACGGACCAGAGTGTAAACACCCTCCGTCTGATCCTCGATCGGGTACGCCAGGCGACGCTTGCCCCAATCCTCGACCTCTACGTTCGTGCCGTTTGCCTCGACGAGAGACTTGAACTTGTCCACAACAGCGGTAGCTGCTGCCTCTTCCAGAGACGGGTTGACAATGAAGATCGTCTCGTACTTGCCAGAAATCTTTGCCATATTCTTAGCACCTCCTTTTGGACTTTTGGCCCACACCCTTTGATGTGAGCAAGGATACTATATCATTATAACCAACCGTGGCGAAAAGTCAAGAGAAATTTTCAAAAAAATCTTGACGAATTTTCAAAACCATGCTATACTGAAAAAGCTGTGAACGAGAAGGCTACTTCTCACTATATAGCATGCTTGCGTGGCTCAGTTGGTAGAGCAGCGCATTCGTAATGCGCAGGTCGCCGGTTCGAGTCCGGCCACAAGCTCCAGAGTCCTTCCGAATTTTCGGAGGGACTTTTGCTTTTTCAGCCGGTTTTCGGCGTTAAAAAGGGACAGAATTTCACTCCTGTCCCTTTACTTTCTGCGTCCTACTTCGCCGCCAGCGCAGCCGCCGCTGCATCGAACGCCGGAGACGCTTCCCCTTTCCCTGCGAAGGTACGCCACAGCCTGTCCACGCGCGCCAGACCTCCGCCGAGCGCGGTATAGAACACGATCTGCTCCATGCCCACCCGGGCATTGGTCAGCCGCAGATGCACCATGCAGCGCTCCGCGCTGAGCGCGATGGGGTGCGTGAAGCGCAGGGCGTCGAATTCGCTCGCGTAGGCCCACCGGAACAGCTCGCCCTCGGCGAGCTCATGCACCGTGCCGTGCTCACCGAGGCGCACCGCCGTGCTGCTCAGCACCATGCCTGCGCCCATGCTCGTCAGGCTGTCGCCCTCCCGTTCCGCTTCTCCCGATGCGAGGACGCACAGCGCCGCCTCGCCGCCCTCCTGCATCGTAATTCTCCGCAGTGCGACCGGAAAGGCGGCCTTTTTCGTTTCTTCGCGTTTGCTTTCTCCTGTTTTTTGCCGTATTTCTGTAAATGCTGCCGTATTCGTGACCGGTTCCTCCGTTTGTCTTGGTTTGCCGCAGGCGGTTCCCCTTCCCTGCGGATGCCTATTGTAACACGACCGCGCCGCGAGCCGTGCCGAAGGCGGCAGAGAGGAAATATATCCTTGTGGCGAAAAGATTTCCCGGTGATTTTTGTTCCATAAAACGCAGGAAAGTGCTCCCATACGGTTTTCTACGCCGCACAGGAGCACTTTCTATTTTACTCTACAAGACCGGAGGCCAGATCCAGCATGGTCTGCGCGTCCAGACCGGTATCAAAGCCGTACAGGGTGTAGCTCATGCCGTCCTGCTGCCAGATCACGGACTGGAACTGCGTGTCCCTGACCTCGTCCGAGCCGTAGCTGATGGCCAGCTCGCCGCGGCGCTCCATCTGCTTTTCCTCGTCGCTCGGCTCGTAGTCGGGCGGAACGAAGCGGTAATGCGTGTCGCGGAAGGAAAGCGTTACGCCGTTTACCTCCTGCACCTTGTCGGGCTCAGGCTCGCCGCTCTCCTCGTCGGAGAACACGGTATACACCTTGTGCGCGCTGAAATTCAGTGTTACGCCGTCCTTTTCGTACTCTGCGTTCACTTCGCTGACCTTTTCGGTCTTGCCCATCGCGCTCTCTGCCGTGGTGTCGATGTCGTAGCCGTGCGAGAACGTGAAGTCGCCGATAGTCTCGGGCAGCGTGAGCGACGCACCGGCGTCCTCCAGATGCTGCTGCGTCTGCTCCATGCTCAGGCTCTGGTCAGCACGCGAGTGGCTCGTGATGCTGCCGAACGCACCGGCGGCAAACGCGCCGGTCACGGCGATGGCGGCAACAGCCGCGAGCGCGACCAGACGGCGGCCCCAGCGGTGACGCGGCTTGATGTTCCCGTTCTTCAGCTCGAAGTCCACACGGGTCTTGAGCTTGTCGGGCGCGTGCAGCTCGTCTGCGCACTGATGCAGCATTTCCTTCATTTCCTTGTCAAAAGCGGTCTCATTCATGTGATACAGCCTCCCTCGGCTCTGTCTCTCCTGCGGTCAGCGCCTGCCGCAGATGGCGGCGGGCGGAAAACAGGCGGCTCTTGACCGTGCCTTCGGTCACGCCGGTCGCCTGTGCGATCTCTTTTACGGAGCGGTCGTCGAAGTAGTACAGCACGACCGTCACACGGCGTTTCTCGTCGAGCGTGCCGAGCGCGGCATACAGCCGGCGCTGTTCATCCGTGCGCAGCACGGCGGAAAGCGCGCTTTCGCCCGTATTCTCGTCGAAAAACTCACTGACCGGCGTTTCGCGTCTAGCCTTCCGGCAGTATTTCCACGCCGCACGGCTGAGCGTGCGGAGCAGCCACGGCCGGAATTTCGCGCCGTCGCGCAGCGAACGGATCGACTGCGCACAGGTGACGAACGCCTCCTGCGCGAGATCCTCGCCGTCCGTCCGGCTGCCTGTGATGAGGCAGGCGAGCCGGTAGGCGTCGTCCTTATAGCGCTCGTAGAGCGTATCGAACGCCTGCATGTCGCCCTGCTGCATGCGCCGGACGAGTTCACAGTCTGTCATTCTATCCTGTCCTTTCCTTGCAGGTGCGCTCCCTGCTTTCGATGCATCTGTATATAAGAGCCGCGAGACCGGATCTGGTTCAAAAAAAATTTCCCGGCGCCGAAAAATTTTTCGGGAGCCGGGATTTTTCTTACTTTAGAATTCCGCCGTTACCATGAGCTTTGCGAAGGCCGCACGGGTAATGGTCTGCTGCGGACGGACCGTGCCGTCGTCATAGCCGGAGATCAGGCCGCGCTCCATGCACAGCGCGACTGCCGCGCGCCGGGCAGCCGGGATCGCTGCGGCGTCCTTGACGTCCTTGAGTGCCGCCGCGGTCTGCTGCTCATTCGGGAGCGCCGCGCCGCCGCGCACGAGCACGTTCGCGAACACCTGCATCGTGTCCGCACGGGTCATCGCCGTCTCGGGATCACGCGCCGGGTCAAGACCGTCGAGCAGGCCGGCGCTGCCGGCGGACGATACCGCACCGGCATACCAGACCGTGCTGTTCGAGGCGGTGCTCAGGCCCTCGCGCCGCGCGAGCGTCATGCACACCTCGGCCTCCGTGACCGTATCCTCCGGACGGAACGCACCCGAAGCGCCGTTCATCAGACCGTCAGCCGCCGCCTGTTCGATGTAGTCGGACGCCCAGTAGGTCGCCGGAACATCGGAAAACGTCGTTTTTGCGGCCGCGAGCGGACGGGAGTACGGCGTCTGGAGCGCCGTCCAGCACGCACTCTTGCGGTTGACCGCGTCGCCGAGCTCCTCATAGGTCAGCAGATAGCTTTCCGTATAGGCGCGGCGCGTCTCGCTCTCGTACTCATTATAGTAAAAGGTGATGCCCTTCGCGCTGATGCGCGGAAAGCTGTACATATACAGCTCATGCTCCGCCGGGAGCAGCTTTTTCACGGTGTCGACATAGTCGCCCGTCAGCAGATCGGTCAGGCGGTACTGTTTGCCGGTGTTGAGGTCGAAGGCCAGGCTGTTGTTCCAGACCGAAGCGCCCTCGCCGCGTCCACTGACGCAGTTCGCCCATACGACGAGCACGCTGCCCTCGATGGACGCACCGTAGGTGCCTTCGAGCGCCTCATACTCCGCCGTGACTGAAGGGCCCTTGAGGAAGAACGCGCGGATGTCGTCGTTGATGCTCTTCTGCACCTTTGCGTCCGCAAGACCGCTGATCTCCGGAAAACGGACATCCCAGCCGTGCTCCGTGCCGTCCGACTGATAGCCCATGAATTTCTCGTAGTGAACGCTTTTCGCCGTGATGCCGCTGCCGAGGTCGAACGAGGTCGCCTGCGCGAGCAGCGTCTTGCCGCTCGAGAGATTGATGTACTTTGTGGTCTCGTCCTGCGTCACGCGCACGACGTTTTCACTCAGGAGCGTGGGGTTCTCGGCGTTTTTCAGGCTCGCGAAGTAGCCGCCGTTCTTCCTGAAGAAGATCAGACTGCCGTCCGCCATGCCGTGCCACGAGAGGCCGTAGCGCAGCTCGTTGAAGCCGCCGATATAGCTCATCGTGCGGTAGGCGATGTTGCCGTTCGCGTCCACCGCAGAGACCGAGCCGTCCTCGCTCCGCGCGGCATACAGGCCGTCGCCCATGTAGCTGAGGTAGTAATAGGTCGGCGCGGTCAGCAGCTTACCGGTCGTGTCGATGAGACCCCAGCGGTTGATCTGGCGGATCATCGCTGCGCCGTCGCGGAACTCAGAGATCGTTTTATAGAGGAAATCCGTGAGATATGCGCCCTTCGAGATCGAATACAGCGCGCTGTTGGTGCCGTTGGTCATGACGACCGTGTCGCCGCCGTAAACCGTGTAGTACGCCGGGGCCGCGCCAGCGTCAAGCGTCGCCTTCGCCGCGCCGGTGGTGTCGATGACAAGATAGGTTCCGTTCAGGTCTCGCACGAGCGCGAGACCGTCCGAAAACGCGCCTGCGGCAGCGTATTCCGCCTCAAAAGCCGCCGTGCCGTCCTCCTTCACGAAGGAATAGCGGCCGGTCTGCGCGTTTTTGCACAGCAGCAGGCCATCCTCAAAAAAGCCCTCAGCGCCCGGATACGAGCCGATCTTCGTGCCGGAGAGCGTGTAGTAAACGCTGTGGTCGGCATATCGGTAGGCGATCATGTCGTCCGAAAAATCGACCGAGACCGGAGACTCGGTGTAGCCGACGACCAGCTTTCCTTCGCGGTCGATGACTGCGGTCTGCCACTTGTCATCCTCGACCGCCGCAAGGCCGCAGGGCGCAAAGTCCCCTGCCTTGGCGTAGGAGAAAGACAGAACGGTGCGGCCGTCCTCATCGAGATAACCCGAACGGGTCACGCCGTCGATGTCCGTGCGGCTCGCCGGGAAGATATTTCCCACGGCTCCGGCCGCCGTCATCACGGCAAACACCGCAAAAACGGTGCACAAAAGTTTTTTCATCATAGCGGTTTCCATCCTTGGAGAAGTATTATTCACAGCGCCGCGCGGCGCTGCTCGCGTATCAAGCCGGGAACATGCGTCCCCAGTTAAAATTATATCGCCTTACTCCCCCGGAGACAAGGAAACCGGACCAAGTGTAACAAACATGACATAAGCGAGCCATATGTTACACTTATGTTACCATGCCGCCTGTCGGAAAAACGAAAAGACCGGGGAACATGTCCCCGGTCAAAGGCACTCGCGCGACAGCGCGCATAAAATAGCAATCACTCCGTGATTGCATAAAAACCGGGGGCGTGTACCTCGGTTTTTATACTTCTGGAGGGAGAAAGTTTCCGTATGGGAACTTTCGGACGACTCGTGTTCTGCGAAGTCAGAACACTGATTGTCGGAAAAACGAAGTTTTTCGACAGTCACTCTTCATCCAGCACTTCATACATCGCTTTTTGCAGCTTTTCGCTCGTCTCGACGAGGGCGATCTGCTCCTCGTCCTTCATCCGCCCAAAGACGGCGCGCTCGAACGCGCAGATCTGGTCGCTGAGCGGCTGCGCGTAGGCGCGTCCGGCCTCGGTAAGCAGAACATAGCGGCGGCGATGGTCGTCCTTCGCCACCTCGCGCACCACATATCCCTTTCGCTCCAGACTGCTGACCATGCTCGCGACCGTCTGCTTGGGCAGGCCGAGCCGCGTGCCCAGCTCGCTCTGCGTTACCGGCTTCTCTACGCAGCACAGCAGGTCGAGCAGGCACAGCAGGTTCGCCGTCACGCCGAACCGCGCCGCAAAGCGTTCATACGCCGCGTTGATGCCTGCCCACGTTTCATAATACCGCACGAGCAGCTGAACAGTTTCGGTGTTTTTCATGGCGGTTTCTCCTTTTTCATGCGGTTTTTATCCGGCGGCAGCGCCGTAGCGGTCAACGAGCAGCCGCGCCATGTCCATGGCCTTCTCGTTCTTTTCCAGACGGAGCGACAGGTAGGGCGACGAGCCTGCATTGAGCAGCAGGCGGCCCTTGAACGCGGCGTCGCCGCACAGCGCGGACAGCTGCACGAAATCGGTCTCCGCGAACGTGAGCAGCAGCCGTCCGTCCTGCTGCTTGATCTCGGCGATGCCCTTTTCGCTCGCCTGCGAGCGCAGCAGCGCAATGTCCAGCAGGGCGATCGCCTCCTCGGGCGGCTCGCCGAAGCGGTCGATCAGCTCGTCGAGCATGTCGCTGCGCTGCTCCTCGGTGCGGATGAGGGCGATGCGGCGGTAGAGGTCGATGCGCTGACCGGCATCCGGAACATAGTTCGACGGCAGATTTGCCGACAGCAGCAGCTCGGCGGCGCAGTCCACGCGCGGCTTTGGCGTTTCGCCCTTCTCCTCCTGCACGGCCTCCTCGAGCAGCTTGAGGTACAGGTCGTAGCCGACGCTCATCATGTGGCCGGACTGCTCCGGGCCGAGCACATTGCCTGCGCCGCGAATTTCGAGGTCGCGCATGGCGATCTTGAAGCCCGAGCCGAACGCCGCGTACTCGCGGATAGCCGAAAGGCGCTTCTGCGCGATCTCGCTCAGCGCCTTGCCGTGGCGGTAGCACAGGTAGGCGTAGGCGTGACGCGAGGAACGGCCGACGCGGCCGCGGATCTGATGCAGCTGCGCCAGACCCATGTTGTCCGCGTTCTCGATGATGAGCGTGTTGGCGTTCGGGATGTCGATGCCGGTCTCGATGATGGTCGTGCAGACCAGAATGTCGATCTCGCCGTCCGCCATCTCGTTCATGACCGAGGCGATCTCCTTCTGGCCCATCTTGCCGTGCACGATACCGATGCGCGCGTCCGGCAGACGGCTCTGCCATGCGGCGGCGCATTTTTCGATGGACTCCACGCGGTTGTGCAGGTAATAGACCTGACCGCCGCGCGCCAGCTCGCGCCGTATCGCGTCGAGCAGCACGCCGTCGTTCTGCTCGAGCACGAAAGTCTGCACCGGATGACGGTTCATCGGCGGCTCCTCGATAGAGGACATGTCGCGGATGCCGGACAGCGCCATGTTGAGCGTGCGCGGAATAGGCGTTGCGGACAGCGTCAGTACGTCCACCGTCTTGCTCAGCTCCTTGAGCGTCTCCTTGTGGCCGACACCGAAGCGCTGCTCCTCGTCCACGACGAGCAGACCGAGGTCCTTGAATTTGATCTTCTTGTTGAACAGCTTGTGCGTGCCGATGACAAGGTCGATCGACCCGGCTTCGAGCTTTTTCAGCAGCTTTGTCTGCTCCGCGCCGGTCTTGTGGCGCGTCAGCAGCTCGATCGTGACCGGATGGCCCTGAAAGCGCTGCAAGGCTGTCAGATAATGCTGCCGCGCGAGCACGGTCGTCGGCACGAGGATGGCCGCCTGCTTGCCGGCGAGGATGCACTTCATCACAGCGCGGAGCGCGACCTCGGTCTTACCGAAGCCGACGTCGCCGCACAGCAGGCGGTCCATCGGCCTGTCGGACTGCATGTCGTCCTTGATCTCCGCGATGCAGCGCAGCTGATCGTCGGTCTCCTCATACGGGAACGCCTCCTCGAACTCGCGCTGCCATGCGTCGTCCGCCGGGAAGGCAAAGCCCTTGACCTTGGCGCGCTCGGCGTACAGCTTGATGAGGCCGTCGGCCAGCTCCTTGGCCGCCGCCTTGGCGCGCGCCTTGGCCTTGGTCCAGTCCGCGCCGCCGAGTTTATTCAGCCGCACGCGCTCGGTGTCGCCCGAGCCGATGTATTTGGAGATGAGGTCGAGCGACGTCGCCGGAACATAGAGAAAATCCGTACCGGCGAAGGCAATTTTGATGAAATCACGCTCGGAGCCATCCACCGTCATGCGCTCCATGCCGATAAAGCGGCCGATGCCGTGGTGCTCGTGCACTACGAGGTCGCCGGGCGACAGGTCGGTGAACGACTTGACGCGGTCGCGGTTCGAGCGCTTGACCTTGGCCTTTTTGCGGCGCGCAAGCACCTGTCCCTCGGTCATGACCACCAGACCGAGATCCGGATACTCAAAACCGGCGGAGATCGTGCCCTCCATGATGTTGACGCAGCCGCCCTTCGGGATGAGGTCGCTCAGCTGCACCTTGAGGCCGCTGTCGGTCAGCGCGTCGAACATGTTTTTGCAGCGCAGCGCACTGCCGCAGACGACCGCGACCGCGCGTCCCTGCTCGGTGTAGCTGCGAATGTCGGCGGACGCCATGTCCAGATTGCCGCCGTAGGCGTTCATCTGGTTTGCGACAAAGTTTTCGAGATGCTGCGGCGCAAGCTCGGGAATGCTGTTCAGAAAGCTGTCCATGCGGACGATCTGCCGCTTGATGCCGCAGATCCCGGCAAAATCCAACGCGTAGCCGTCCATGCCGCCCGGCAGCTCGCCGCGCTCCATGAGCGCCGTTACATCGTCCGCGATACGGGCGTGAAAATCCCGTGCGGCGTCGCGCAGGCGCGGTGTGTCCCCGATGAGGACGAGCGTATTTTCCGGCAGATAATCGAACGCCGTTGCCATTTCCGGGTAAATGAGCGGCATGTACTTGTCCGCCGCCGGGAGCGTTCCGCTCTCGCGCAGACGCTCCGCGTCGCGCTCCAGATTTTTCTGAAGGTCGGCGTGCTGCTTCTTTCGGCGGTTCAACACGAGCGCCGCGACCGCCTTTGCGAGACCTGCCGCGCCGCCCTTCGCGAGCGACGGCAGCGCCTCCATGCACGGCAGGCAGCGCAGCATTTCGCACTGCTCCAGACGGCGCTGACTGCCGACGTCGAACGTGGAGATCGAGTCGATCTCGTCGTCCCAGAACTCAACGCGGTACGGATGCTCGGCCTGCGGCGGAAAAATATCCAGAATGCCGCCGCGCACGGAGAACTGACCCGTGCCCTCGACCTGCGTGCAGCGCTCGTAGCCTGCGTTCACCAGCCTGTGCGTCAGCTCGTCGAGCGGCGCCTCCTCCCCTGCTGTCAGCGTCACGATGGAGCAAGCGAGCAGCTCGGGCGGCATGGTGCGCTGCGCCGCCGCCTGCACGGACGCGACCGCAAAATGCGCGCTCGAAAGCGTGTCCAGCGCGGCCAGCCGCGCCTGCTCGTAGCCGCGCGACACACCGGCCACATCTGCCATGACCAGCTCGCGCGACGGCAGAACCACGACCTCGCGCTCGGAAAAGCCGCGCAGATCGGCCGCAAAGCGGCTCGCCGCGTTGTCGTCATCGGTCAGCACGAGCACCGGACGCGCCGTGTCCGCGCCGAGCGCCGCCGCGAGGTTCGCCTTGTGGATGGCGGACAGGCCGACCGCCAGCACCGGCGTTTTCCCCTCGTCGATCGCTTTCTTTAACGTTTTGTATTCATTTAGATAAGTTATACTTTTTGTAATCTCTGTCATGTGTTCACCTCCGTCCGGTGGTCCCGGTTATAGTATACGCCGTTTCGTGCGCAGAATGAAGGTTTTCAAGTATATCAGTTTTGTAAAGACACCAAAAGGGCAGATTTTGCAATCTGCCCTGATGTCATATGATAGAATATTTTTTAGGCTTTATGGCAGGCGGTGCAGTCTGCGTCGCTGCCGAGAATTTCAGCCGGGTCCTTGCCCATGCGCTTGTAGTAATCCGAGATTGCGGAGCGCAGCGCTTCCTCAGCGAGCACGGAGCAGTGCATCTTTACCGGGGGCAGACCGTCGAGCGCCTCGGCAACTGCCTTGTTGGTCAGCTTGAGGGCCTCTTCGAGGCTCTTGCCCTTGACCATCTCGGTCGCCATGGAGCTGGTCGCGATCGCCGCGCCGCAGCCGAACGTCTTGAACTTTACGTCCTCAATGATACCGTCGTCCGAAACCTTGAGGTAAATCTTCATGATGTCGCCGCACTTTGCGTTGCCGACCTCGCCGACACCGTTTGCGTCCTCGATCTCACCGACATTGCGCGGATGGGTAAAATGGTCAAGTACCTTTTCACTGTACTGCATAAAATCTATCTCCTTTTTGTCCAATCAGGCTAAATCATGGCACGGTCTGTGCCTGCCTTTGCCGTACAAAGGCGAGGGGGTTATCGTAAGGGGGACAGCGTCCCCCGTGGAAAATCAGTGATGTGCGGTCAGGTCAGCAGCAGCCGACAGGTTCGGCTTGCCGTTCTCCCAGACCGGGCTCATCGAGCGCAGGGTCTTAACGACGTCGGTAACGGTCTCGATGACGTAATCGACGTCCTCCTCGGTGTTCTGCTCGCCGAGGGTCAGACGCAGAGAGCCGTGCGCGATCTCGTGCGGCAGGCCGATGGCCATGAGCACGTGGGACGGGTCGAGCGAGCCGGTCGAGCAGGCCGAACCGGTCGAGCCGCAGACGCCTGCGTTATCCAGACGCAGGATCAGGCCCTCGCCCTCGATCGCCTCGAATACGAACGAAGCGGTGCCGGGCAGGCGGTTTACCGGGTCGCCGGTATAGTGCGCATACGGAATGTTCTCCATGATGCCCTTGACCAGCTTGTCGGCCAGCTTTCTGACGTAGCCCATCTTCTCGTCCAGATGCTCGCACGCATCCTGCATCGCTGCCGCGAGGCCGATGAAGCCTGCGGTGTTCTCGGTGCCGGAGACAAGGCCGCGCTCCTGACCGCCGCCGTATACCAGCGGCTCGAGCTGAATGCCGTTCTTCACATACAGAACGCCGGTGCCGCGCGGACCGCGGAACTTGTGGCCGGCGAGGGACAGCATGTCGATGCCCATTTCCTGTACG
Organism: Coprococcus eutactus; assembly: GCA_963645185.1. Classification (GTDB taxonomy): domain Bacteria; phylum Bacillota; class Clostridia; order Oscillospirales; family Butyricicoccaceae; genus Agathobaculum. The sequence goes on from CAVIRF010000006.1 coordinate 45,454, forward strand.
TCGATGTGCATGTGGCCGACTGCCTGTACTGCGTCAGTGTGGAACTTTGCACCGACGGAGTGCGCCAGCTCGGAGATCTGCTTGAGCGGCTGAATGGTGCCGATCTCGTTGTTTGCCGCCATGATGGAGACCAGTGCGGTATCCTCGGACAGCTCGTTCTTGAGCTGCTCCAGATCGACATGGCCCTCCTTGTCAACGTTCAGATACGTGACGCGGTAGCCTTCCTTTTCGAGCGCTTCGCAGGTGTAGAGCACTGCGTGATGCTCGATCTTGGAGGTGATGATGTGCTTGCGGCCCTTGGAGGACGGACCGTGCATGAAGCCGCGGATCGCGAGGTTGTCCGCCTGCGAGCCGCCGCCGGTGAACAGGATCTCGCCCGGTGCGTAGTCGTTCTTCTCATTGACCGGCATTGCCACGTTCAGGCACTTTGCAACCGTCTTGCGCGCCTCGTTGATGGCCTCCTTCGCCTCGCGGCCGATGCGGTACAGCGAGGACGGATTGCCGTAGTGCTCGGTCAGCCACGGCTTCATTGCGTTGAACGCAACCTCGGACAGCGGAGTTGTCGCCGCGTTGTCCGCGTATACAAATCTCTTTTCCATTTTATATCTACCTTTCTTTCCCAAAAAGGATGCTCATACTTGAACGAATTACCAGTAAAACGGTAGGTTCATTTCGTATATCTAATATACACCCGAAACGGGTATTTTAGCAAGTGAAAAACTGACGAAACGACACGCGCGCAGGGGCGCTTTTTGCATCACTTCGTGCATTTTGTGTAGTTTTAACCGACAGTTTCCACGCTTTCAGTCTCTCTTCCCCTGCTCGAGGCGCTTTTTCAGCTTCTGGAGAACCGCGTCGTACTGTGCCGAACGGGCGGTCGGGTTGCCGCGCAGCAGGCTCCTGCGCGTGCGGCTGAGGCGCGAAACGCGCTCGTCAAAGCGGCGCTGGAGCTCGTCCAGACGGCTCTGGATGTCCTCGCGGACGTCGGCTGCGTGCATCGCAGCGGCGGCGCGTCGGGACGCGGCTTCCTCGCGTGCATCGCGCGTGCGCTCGGCAAGCTCGTCCCTCGCCTCATCGAGCTTCTGCTCGATGTCCTCGCGCAGGTCGGCGGCACGCATGGCCGCGGCGGCGGTGCGCGCCTGCGCCTCCTCGCGTGCGTCACGGGTACGCTCGGCGAGCTCGCCTGCGGCCTCCTCCACGCGGTACGAGAGGTTGGTCAGGTGCGTCAGCGCGGTCTCGCTCAGCTCCTGACGAAGCTCGGCGCCCTGCTCGCGCAGACGGTCGAGCTCTTCGAGCAGCTTGGCCAGGTCGAGAGCCGCACGGACGGAAACGATCACATCGGAGATGAACGCGGCCGACCAGAGCACATCCGCCGCGATGAGCGCCCAGAACGGCAGCGACGCGATCACCCATTCGACCGGCCGGTGGATAATCCGCGCCAGAATGAGACCGAGAAAGCCCCAGCACAGTGACGACCGCAGGCAGATATAGCCCCGGAACTGGAACCGCTGCTCGGAATAGTCCCAGTATTTCACCTTGAACAGTTTTTCCATCACAACGCCTACAATATACTCAAATACCGTCGCCGCGATCATGCTCGCGAAAAACAGCGCGACCGGCTTGTCGTACAGCGGCAGCGAAACATGCAGCAGAATCACGGCGCCGAAGCCGTAGATCGGCAGCATCGGGCCGCGCAGGAAGCCGCGGTTGACAAAATGGCGCTGCTTGACCGACACGACCGTCGACTCGAAGCACCATCCCAGCACGCAGTACAGGAAGAATACCAGCAGCCACTGCGGAGCGGAATAGCTGTAACCCATTGTTTCTCATCCTTTCAGCGCCGCGTTTTTCCGTGCGGCAGTATCACTATATTCTATCTAATCTTTTGACATTTTTCAAGTATACTACTATAATATATGTATCATTTGTTTGACGAAGGGCAGGTAAGGCTATATGCTGAATTTTACTATCAAAACACCGACCGAGGTCGTTTTCGGCCGAGACATTGAGGATACGATCGGCGAGCGCATCAAGGAATACGGCGCACACCGGCTTCTCGTCCATTTCGGCGGCGCGAGCGCGCGTTCCTCCGGTCTGCTCGACCGTGTGGAACGCAGCCTGTTCCATGCCGGTCTGTCCTTTGTCGAGCTCGGCGGCGTCTCCCCCAACCCCAAAGTCTCCCTCGTCCGCAAGGGCGTTGCACTCTGCCGCCGCGAGGGTCTGGATTTCGTGCTCGCTGTCGGCGGCGGCTCGGTCATCGACTCGGCCAAGGCCATCGCGATGGGTGCGGCGACCGGCCGCGACCCGTGGGAGTTCGCCTCCACCGGCACCAAACCGGACAAGACCCTTCCCGTCGCGACCGTGCTGACGCTCGCGGCCTCCGGCTCAGAGACCAGCAACTCCTGCGTACTGACCAATGAGGAGACCAAGGAAAAGCGCGGCATCACGAGCGAGACCAACCGCCCGGTCATCTCCTTCCTCGACCCGGAGAACACGTTCACCGTCTCCAAGTTCCAGACCGGCTGCGGCATCGTGGACATCATGATGCACACGCTCGAGCGCTACCTTACCCCGGAGGGCGGCGAGAGCGACCTGACCGACCGCATCGCGGAGGGTCTGCTCATCGCGGTGCGCGACGCAGGCCGCCGCGCCATCGCCGATCCGCGCGACTACGAGGCGCGCGCCACCCTCATGTGGGCCGGCAGCGTTTCCCACAACGACTACACCGGCTGCGGCAGAAAGCGCCTGTTCCCGGTGCACAAGCTCGAGCATGAGCTCTCCGCGTTCCGCGACGAGATCGCGCACGGCGCCGGCCTTTCCGTGCTGTTCCCGGCGTGGGCGGAGCACGAAATGCAGTATGATTATCCCCGTTTCGCGCAGCTGGCAAACCGCGTGTTCGGCGTCGAAATGGATTTCGAACATCCCGAGCGCACTGCGCGCGAAGGCATCCGCACGCTGCGCCGCTTCTTCGAGGAGATCGGCATGCCGACCCACCTTTCTCAGCTCGGCATCAAGCCGGAAAACTACGAACTGCTCGCTGCGAACACCGTCCGCACCGTAAACGGTCCGGTCAAGAGCTATTCGCCGCTCGACGAAAAGGCAATTATCGAAATTTACCGTCTCGCGGAATAAGCGGAAAGGAGCGCTACCTTGGACAAGCAGCAATTCTTTAACGGCGCGGTCTTTGACGCATGGCGGTGGTTCGGCGCGCATCTCTGCGGCGACGGCGCGGTTTTCCGCACGTTTGCGCCCAATGCCTCGCGCATCACGCTGACCGGCGCGATGAACGGCTGGACCGAGACCGACCTGCATCAGGATGGCCGCAGCGGCTTCTGGGAGGTCTCCGTGCCCGGCACGCAGGCAGGCCAGTTCTACAAATATCGCATTTACGCCGCCGACGGCTCCGTCACCGAGCACTGCGACCCCTACGGCTTCGCCATGGAGTTGCGTCCGGCGTGCTGCTCGATCGTGACCGACCTCGAGGAATACCGCTTCACGGATGACGCATGGATGCAGGCGCGCTCCGCCGACCCGGACGCTCCGCTGAATATCTACGAGATGCACCTCGGCTCGTGGCAGCGCAACCCGGACGATGCAAACGGCTGGTTTACCTATGAACAGCTCGCCGACCGGCTCATCCCCTATCTGCTGGACGGCGGCTACACGCATGTCGAGTTCCTGCCGCTCTCCGAGCACCCGTTTGACGGCTCGTGGGGCTACCAGAACACCGGCTTTTTCGCCCCCACCTCGCGCTACGGCACACCGGCGCAGCTCAAACTGCTCATCGACCGGCTGCATCACGCCGGTATCGGCGCGATCATGGATTTCGTCCCCGTGCACTTTGCGGTCGACTCCTACGGACTCGCGAAGTACGACGGCACGCCGCTTTATGAGTATCCGCACTGCGCGGTCGGCGAGAGCGAGTGGGGCAGCTATAATTTCATCCATTCCCGGCGCGAAGTGCGCTGTTTTCTGCAATCCGCCGCGAATTACTGGCTCGAGGAGTTCCATTTCGACGGCCTGCGCATGGACGCGGTCTCGCGCCTCATCTACTGGCAGGGCGACGAGCAGCGCGGCATAAACGGCGACACGCTCGACTTCCTAAAGGGCATGAACCGCGGCCTCAAGGCGCGCCACCCCTCCGCTCTGCTCATCGCGGAGGACTCGACCGCCTACCCCGGCGTCACCCGTCCGGTGGACGAGGGCGGCCTCGGCTTTGACTACAAGTGGGATCTCGGCTGGATGCACGACACGCTCGAATTCTGTCAGACGCAGCCCGACCTGCGGCCGCGTGATCGCGGCAAGCTGCTGTGGTCGATGCACTATTTCGCGAACGAGCGCTACCTACTCCCCCTCTCGCACGACGAGGTCGTACACGGCAAGGCCTCCATCGTGCAGAAGATGTGGGGCGCGGACGAGAAGGACAAGTACGCGCAGGCGCGCACGATGTACCTCTATATGTTCGCGCATCCCGGCAAAAAGCTCAATTTCATGGGCAATGAGCTGGGTCAGCTTTACGAATGGAATGAAGCCGGCACGCTCGACGGCGCGCTCGCGGAGCGTCCGTTCCATCTGTTTTTCCACAGCCTGTGCAGAACTTATCGGGATAACCCGGCGCTGCACGCCGACTACGCGCCGGACAGCTTTTCCTGGGCGGTCAACCGCGCCGACGCGCCCTCGCTCTTCGGCATGGTACGCCGGGGGCACGGCGAGACGCTGCTCGCGCTGTGCAATTTCGGCAGCGACCCGGCGGTCTATGACGGCCCGCTCGGCGACGCGCCCTCCCTGCTGCTGCACACCGACCTCGTCGAGTTCGGCGGCGACACGGAGGAAAGCGAGCTGAATACCGAGCTGCCGCTCATCCTGCCGCCATACAGCGGCATGCTGCTCCGCATTGAATAAAAAACAAAGCGAAAACCACCGCAGAACGCATTTTGAACGTTCAGCGGTGGTTTTCTTTTGCGCGGATTGAAAGAAATATGAAAAGGGGTAATAGATTAACTGTTTTTCACGGTGACGATGCCCTTGTACAGGCTCAGCACCGGAAGCAGGACCGCACAGACGATGACGCCTGCGACGCCCTGTACGATATTCATCGGGACGCCGACGGCAACCGCAGTCGCTGCCGCAGCAGCGTTGCTGCCCATCGCGACCTCCATGCCCATCTCATACAGGAAATAGCCAACGACCATGACGGCCTCTGCCGGGATGCCGCTCAGGACAACGCGAACCGGAATGGCGCGCTTGTCCGCGCCTGCGCTCAGACGGAGATACAGCCAGCCGCCGACCATCGCGGTCAGCGCCTTGATGACGAACGTGCCCGGAACGTAGCTCATGTACCCTGCGAACAGGTCGCTCAGCATTGAGCCGATGCCTGCCGCGAGCGCGCCGAGACCCGGGCCGAGCAGTGCGCCGCACAGCAGCACCATGCCGTCGCCGAGGTGGATATAGCCCTGCGTCGGGGTCGGGATGCGGATGATCATGGTCGCGACCGTAGTCAGTGCCGCCATGAGCGCCGCAAAGATGATCTTTCTCAGACTTGCGTTTTTCATGTCTCACACCTGCTTTTCTTTTGTCAGCCCGTCAGAAATCTTTATTCCCGACGGGTTTATTCTCTTTATATATAGATGATACTCTTTCTCTGGCTCGGATGAAAGGGTCAGTCTGCGTTATTTTCACAGGGTCAGTTTTCGTCCTGTTTTTCGTGTTTTTACCTTTATTTATATGGTTGATTGCATAATGAAGTTGGACACCTAAGAAAAAATCCATAGTGATTTTCTC
>CAVIRF010000007.1:0-40235 GCA_963645185.1 Coprococcus eutactus
TCGTGTTCTGCGAAGTCAGAACACAGATTGTCGGAAAAACGAAGTTTTTCGACAGCCTCAGAAAACCGAGCACTGCCCGGTTTTCCTGTTTTTTTATGCGTTGCCGTACTGCTCGGCGAGCTGCTGGCTGATGAACTGGCGCGCGGTGCGCGGCGAACGGCCGTTGCGGCGCAGCGCAAAGCGCTCGGCAAGCAGGTGCAGCTCGTCCTGTTCGAGCGCAAGACCGCTCTCGTCGGCGAGCTGCTCCACGATGTACAGATATTCGTCCTTGTCCGGAACGGAGAACGTGATCTCGAGGCCGAAGCGGTCGGACAGGGAGGTGACGGTTTCGAGCGTGTCGCGAACGCGGACATCGTCGCCCTGACGGTCGGCCATGCTCTCGCGGATGAGGTGGCGGCGGTTGGAGGTCGCGTAGATGACGAGGTTGGACGGCTTGCCGGCGAGACCGCCCTCGATGAACGCCTTGAGCGCCGCAAAGTTGTCGTCCTCGCGGTCAAAGGTCAGGTCGTCGAGGAATACAATGAAGCGGAACGGCGAGCGCAGCGTCTGCTCGAACAGCTTGGGGAAGCAGGTGATGTGGCGCGGCGACATCTGGATGATCTTGAGGCCGCGGTCGGCGTACTCGTTGGCCACCGCCTTGACGGTCGAGGATTTGCCGGTGCCCTTGTCGCCGTACAGCAGGATGTTGTTCGCGTCCTTGCCGTCGAGGAAGGCACGGGTGTTCTGAAGCACCTGCTTTTTCTGGCGCTCGTAGCCCGGCAGGTCGTGCAGGCGGATGGTATCGGGATGTACGATCGGGAGCGCCAAGCCGTCGTCCTGCATGGAGAAGGCAGAGGACTGCGCGAAGAAGCCGTAGCCCTCGCGGCGGTAGTAGTCGGCGAGCTCTGCGCCGGTGGAGAACGGAAGTGCGTCGGAAGCGGCAAAATCGGGCAGCGAGCGCAGCGCGTCCGCATCAAAATGCAGGGCCGCCGCCTCGCACAGCTGGCTGCCGGAGAGGGCGAGCAGAGCGTTCAGCACCTCAATGTCGTGGGTCGCGGCGGCGAGCAGCGCGTCCGCCGGGGCGTCGATCGTGTCGGTGAGCGTGTTGACGTCAAAGTGGACTGCGTTCAGAAAGGAACGGGAAATATCGCCGCAGGCGAAGCGCGTTGCGCACAGTGCGCCGTAGCGGTCCGCGAAATCGGCCGCAGAGCGGTCGAAGGCGGAAAGCGTCTCGGCGTATGCGTTCACGAGCGGCAGCCTGAGCACGCCGCGCAGCACGGAAAGCGCATGCAGACGCAGAGAAAGGTCGGAAAGTTGCATGGGGGACACCTCTTTATATATTTTGCGTATTTAATAAAGCATAACACACCCGGACACGGTTTTCAACATATGATGAAAGAGAAAAGTTCACGTGCACGGGGAAAACTGAGTGCACGAAAACATCCACAGGCTGTGGACAACGGGAGGCGCTGATATGAATTTTGCTCTTCTGGTCTGCCGCGGGCAGACCGAGGCTTCGGGGATGCAGCATCAGCTCGGGCGGTTCGGCATTCCTGCGGAGGTAACGAGGCCGCCGCGTCACACACGCACCGAGTCGTGCGGCTGGGCGGTGCGCATCGAGGCGCGGCAGACCGGCGAGGCGCTCGCGCGGCTGCGCGTGCTGGGCGTCGTGCCCTGCCGCATAGAATATGAGGGGGAGGACCGATGATTTATCTGGACAACGCCGCGACGACACTCGTCAAGCCGCGCGCGGTCGGGGAAGCGATGCGGCGCGCGCTCACGGGCGCTGCCGGGTATGCGAGGGGCGGCTATACGGCGGCGCAGCGTGCAGGAGACCTCGTTTACGACTGCCGCGAGCAGGCGGCGGCGCTGTTCGGCCTGTTTGACCCGTCGCGCGTCGTGTTCACGCTGAACGCCACGCATGCGCTCAATATCGCCATCCATGCGCTCGCAAAGCCGGAGATGAAGGTCGCGGTGAGCGGCTTCGAGCACAACGCGGTCATGCGGCCGCTCGCGCTGCACGGCATCGAGCCGACCGTGCTGGACACGCCGCTCTGGCAGCCTGACCGCGTGGTGAAGGAGGTCAGAAGGGCGCTCGATGAAGGGGCGGAGCTGTTCATCCTGAACCATATTTCCAACGTTTTCGGCGCGGTCTGTCCGCTCGACGAGGTCGGGCGGCTTCTGAGCGCGGCAGGCGTGCCGCTCATTCTGGACGCCTCGCAGTCGGCAGGTATCCTCGCGCTCGATGTATCGCGCCATCCCTGTCTCACGGCGGTGTGCATGCCCGGCCACAAGGCGCTGTACGGCCCGATGGGAACGGGACTGCTGCTCGCGCTCGATGACCGGCTGGCGGCGCGGCCGCTGCTGGCAGGAGGGACGGGCAGCCTGTCCGAGAGCATGACGCAGCCGAACTTTCTGCCGGACGCGCAGGAGAGCGGCACGCCGAATGTTCCCGGCATCGCCGGCCTCGCGGCCGGTATCCGCTTTGTGCGCTCGGTCGGCGCGGCGAACATCGCGGAACACGAGCGGAAGCTCGTGCGCGAACTGGCCCGGGTGCTCGAAACGAACGAAAACGTCGAGGTTTTCAGCGATCCGTCGCAGACCGGCGTGCTCTCCGTGCGCGTGAAGGATGTCCCGGCGGAGAGCGCCGCCGCGCAGCTGGCAGATGCAGGCGTTGCCGTTCGCGCCGGGCTGCACTGCGCGCCGCTCGCCCACCGCACCGCAGGCACGGAGGAGACCGGCACGGTCCGTCTGTCCCTTTCCTTTTATTCGACGCCGAGACAGGTCGAGCAGGCGGCCGAAGCTTTCAAATTGGTAAAAAAATTGTGAACTCGCTATACAGAAAGCAGGATTTGTGATACGATAATATCAGTATGGCCTGCCGGGAAGGAAAGGATGAAAACCCCAGCGGCCTGCTGTGATTTTTTCAAAACACTGTCTCTTCCGTGGGCGGAAGGACAGCGGCATAAAAGGGACAGGAGACTTTATGAGTACATTTCAGACATTGTTTTCCCATGATATCGGGAGGCTGAACTGGAGAACGGTGCTGGACTCGTTTTTGAGCGCGTTCAACCAGTTCCGCACCATATCCTTCATTGATATTATCGATATACTGATCGTTGCCTACATCATTTACCGCGTCATGAAGCTGCTCAAGGACACGAGCGCGGAGCGCCTGATCAAGGGCATCATCATTCTGGTCGGCATTATGCTGCTGGCGAGCATTCTGCATCTGACCATGATCTCGTGGCTGCTCCAGCAGGCGCTGAACGTCGGTGTGTTCGCGATCGTGGTCGTGTTCCAGCCCGAGCTGCGTCGTCTGCTCGAGCAGATCGGCAAGGGCAACTTCAGCCGTCTGATCGTTCCGGCAGGCGACCCGGATGCGGTCGAGAGCATGATCTCCGCGACCGTTTCCGCCTGCGCGGACATGTCGCGCACCAAGACCGGCGCGCTCATCGTGTTCGAGCGCCGCGAGCGTCTGGGCGAGATCATTTCGACGGGCACGCCGGTCGACGCTGCGCCGTCCGCCGAGCTCATCAAGAACATCTTTTTCAAAAACAGTCCGCTGCATGACGGCGCGATGATCGTGCGTGCAGGGCGCATCTGCGCCGCAGGTTGCGTGTTGCCGCTCTCGGGCAACCAGAGCCTGTCGCGCGACCTCGGCACGCGCCACCGCGCGGCGGTCGGCATGAGCGAGAGCGCGGACAGCGTGCTCGTCGTCGTTTCCGAGGAGACCGGCTCGATCTCGGTCGCCATCGGCGGCATGCTCAAGCGCCACCTGTCCCCCGACATGCTGCGCAAGCTGCTCGAAAACGAGCTGCTCGACAGCGAAAAGCAGGAAAAGAGCCGCCTTGCCGCAATTCGTGATATGTGGAAAGGAGGCGCAGGCAAATGAAGAACATTCTGAAGAAGCATGATATTTCGCTGCGCCTGCTCTCGCTGCTGCTGTCGGTCGTTCTGTGGGCGGTCGTCATGGACATGGATAACCCGGAGCGTCCGCGCACGTTCGATGACATTCCGGTGCGCATCAGCGGTGCGTCGGTGCTCCAGCAGCAGACCGGCCTCTCGCTCATCGAGGGCGCCGACTCGACGGTAAAGATCACGCTGCGCGGCCCGAGCAAGACGCTCGGCGACATCAAGGCGAGCCAGATCGCGGCGTCGGTCGATATTTCCGGCCTGACCGAGGCGAACGAGTATGATCTGCCGGTTTCGGTCACGGTCAATCGCTCGGGACTTGAGGTAGAATACATCTCCCCGTCCAAGGTGCATGTGCGCGTGGACAAGGTGGATACGAAGGACATCCCGGTCGATGTGAACGTCACGGGTACCCCGGCGGACGGCTGCCGCGCCGGCAAGCCGACCTCGCCCGTCAGCGCCATCACGGTGCAGGGCCCGGCGGCCGAGCTCGCGAATGTAGCCAAGGCGGTCGCGGTCATTGATGTGACGGGCGCGGAGACCACGCTGACCAACATCGAATGCCCGGTCACGCTGTATGACAAGGACGGCACGGTCGTCGCGTCGCAGCACATCACGAGCAAGACTGAAAAGATCAAGGTCACGGTGCCGATGTACAACATCAATACGCTGCCGCTGACCGTTACGCTCAAGGACGGCGGCAAGCTGACCGCACAGCAGGTCAAGTACAGCATCGACCCGGAGAGCGTCAAGGTCGTGACGAGCGATCAGGCATCCCTCGGCGACCTCAAGGAGCTCAACCTCGGCGAGATCGATCTGGGCAGCGTCCGCACGGGCGTGCCGATCGAGCTGTCCATCCGCGACAAGCTGCCGGAGGGCGTTTCGCTCGAGAGCGGCCAGCCGGACAAGGCGAAGGTCACGATAACAGTAGACGGCATCGCAACGCGCAAGGTACAGGTCTCCAAGTTCGCCCCGAACGATACCTCGGCGGACAGCACGCCGTACAGCGTCAAGGTCCTCACCGGCTCGGTCGAGATCGAGCTGCGCGGCAACGAGAGCGAGCTGCAGGAGGTCGAGACCGACAGCCTGTCGATCGGCCTGACGTTCGACTCGGTATCGCTCGGCGTCGGCAGACACAAGGTCAAGGGCGTCGCGGCGGCGATCGGCCTGCCGAGCGACGTAACGCTCGTTGAAGAGGACATCGAGGTCGAAATTCAAATTACAGACAACGGTTCGGGCGGAGCGGACAGCGATTACTCCGACTGGACCGACGACGGGGAGGACGACGAATGAGCCTGCTTGTGACCGGCATCCGGCTGCCGTTTGACGAGCCGGAGACGGCAGCGCTCGACAGGGCTCGCCGTCTGACCGGACTGGTATCCCCGGAGACCGAGGCTGCGGTGTGCCGCGTCAGCATTGACGCGCGCCGCGGCCAGATCTCCTGTGTATATTCGGTGCGTCTGGACGCACCCTGCGACGAGAAGGCATTTGCGGAAAAACTGCAGATGCCGTCTGTGCGTTATAAAGAAAATACAAAACCGGCCGTTCCGCACGGCGAAAAGCGTCTCGACCACCGTCCGGTGGTCGTGGGCCTGGGTCCTGCCGGACTGTTCGCGGCGTACACGCTCGCCCGGCACGGCTTCCGCCCGATCGTACTCGAGCGCGGCGGCGACATGGACGAGCGCGACAGGGCGGTAGACATGTTCTGGAGCGGCGGCGCGCTCGACCCGGACTGCAACATCCAGTTCGGCGAGGGCGGCGCAGGCGCGTATTCGGACGGCAAGCTGACCACACGCATCGGCGATCCGCTGTGCGAGACCGTGCTCGAAACGCTCGCGGCGCACGGCGCTCCGGCGGACATCGTAAAAAAGGCCAAGCCTCATGTCGGCACGGACATCCTCAAGAATGTCGTGCGCGAGATGCGGCGCGATATTGTGAAAAACGGCGGCGAGGTGCATTTCCGCACGGCGCTGACCGGCGTTTCGATGAAAAACGGCGCGCTGAGCGCTGTCCTTGCAGACGGAATGGACATCCCGTGCGAGCGGGCGGTCATCGCGGTCGGCCATTCGGCACGCGATACGTTCTTCGCACTGCACGAAAACGGCGTTTACTTCGAACCGAAGGCGTTTTCGGTCGGCGTGCGCATCGAGCACCTTCAGAGCGAGCTCGACCGCGCGCTCTACGGCAAGTTTGCCGGTCATCCGCTGCTGCCCCCGGCAGAATACAACCTGTCGCGACGCGCGGACGGACGCGCGTGCTATTCGTTCTGCATGTGTCCGGGCGGCGTGGTCGTCGCGGCGCAGAGCGAGGAAAACACGGTCGTGACCAACGGCATGAGCTATCACGCGCGCAGCGGCAGCAACGCCAACGCGGCGCTTGCCGTTTCGGTCGACCCGGCGGATTTCGAGAACGGAACACCCTTCGGCGGCGTGGCGCTTCAGCGGCAGATCGAGCATGCGGCGTATGCGCAGACCGGCTCGTACCGCGCGCCGTGCCAGCGCGTGGGCGACTTCCTCGCGGACAGGCCGACGAAAAAGCTCGGTACGGTCAAGCCGACCTATCCGGTCGGCGTGGAGCTCGGACGCGCGGCGGCGAGCCTGCCGGACTTCGCGCAGACCATGCTCCGCGACAGCCTGCTGTACTTCGGCAGAAAGATCCGCGGCTACGACGCAGCGGATGCCCTGCTGACCGGCCCGGAAACGCGAACGTCGTCCCCGGTGCGCATGAAGCGCGGCGAGGATCTGTTCGGCCTCGGCTGTGAGGGACTCATTCCCTGCGGCGAGGGCGCAGGCTACGCAGGCGGCATCATGTCCGCCGCGGTGGACGGCATCCGCGCGGCGTTCCGCATCATGGAAGAATACAAACCAGAGTAACAGGGCAACACGGTGTTGCCTGAGATAAGGACTGAATAAAAATGACCCAACAGGGAACCATCAAAAAGTTGCTCCCCGGCGGAAAGGCGGAGGTCGAGGTAACGCGCCGCTCGGCGTGCGGCCATGACTGCGCCAAGTGCGGCGGCTGCGGCGGTCTGGAGACCCAGACGCTTTACGTCACCGCGCGCAACCATACCGATGCCGGCATCGGCGACCGCGTGCTCATCGAGGGCGAGACCGGCCGCGTGCTCGGCCTTGCGGCGCTCGTCTACATGCTGCCGCTCGTGCTGTTCTTCGTCGGCTACGCCATCGGCAATGTCACCGGCGGCGGTGCGGCCGGCGCGCTCGGCGGCGGCGTGCTGTTCGTGCTCGGCATCGTCGGCGCGATCTTCTACAGCAGAAAGATGAAGCAGAACGGCGAAGTCCCGTTCGAGATCACGCACAAGCTCTAAGAGCGCAGAGCAAACAGAAATGACGCGAGAACCGGGAGCATGATCTCGGTTTTCGTGCTGTGAGAGGGAATGCGCACGGCCCGATGGACCGAAATGAGCCATCCGGCAGCGCGAATTCTCTAAACTTTTTATGAATTTTTGCCAATTTTCCGTGTTCGCCCTTGTCATATGCGCGAAAGTTCGGTAAAATAAATTGATACCGCGAGAAGGTCAGCATTGTCACGAGCACTAAGTGGAAAATTATGGCTTGCCTCGCGGAAATTCTGCTGTCGAAAAGACGGCGCGAAAGGGTTATGCGATGTTTGGCTTTATCCGACCGGTGAAGTCCGAGCTGAAGGTGAAAGAGGCGGACCGCTTCCAGCAGGTGTACTGCGGCCTGTGCCACGCCATCCGCGCACGGTACGGCCGGTTCTATACAATGTTTCTCAGCTACGACATGACCTTTTATGCCCTTGTCGTCGGCAGCGGCGAGACGCAGACCGCCAAGGCACAGCGCCGCCGCTGCGATGCGCACCCGGTGACGAAACGGGCCTGCGCCGCGCCCGACGACGCGCTTGCGCTCGCAGCGGATGCGAGCGTGCTGCTGAGCTATCATAAATTCCGCGACAATCTTGCGGACGAAAAGGGCGCAAAGTGCCTGCTCGCCGCGGTGCTGTGCCGCCTTGGACGGCGCGGCTACGAAAAAGCGAGGGCGCGCCTGCCCGAGGCCGACCGCGATATCCGCGCGGCGCTCGACGAGCTGCACGCACTCGAAAACGAAAACTGCGCTTCGATGGACCGCGCGGCGGACGCTTCCGCCCGGATGACGGCGGCGGTCGTGCCGCATACGGGCGACACACGGGAGCGCGTTCTCCGGCAGATGTTCTACCATGCCGGGCGGTGGCTCTACCTGCTCGACGCGGCGCAGGACGTTCCGGAGGACATGAAAACGGGCGCGTACAATCCGCTGGTGCAGCGCTACGCGCTGAAAACGCCCGATATTACAGACATAAAACAACCGCTGGAGCGCACACTGGAGCGGTCGCTCGCCGACGTATGCACGGCCTTCGACCTTCTGGACGCACAGCGCGATGCGGAGATCATCCGCAATATCATTTTTCTTGGTATGCCGACCGTGACGAGACAGGTGCTCGACGGCACATACCAACCGAACGGAGGCAGGGGAAAACATGGATCCCTATAAGGTACTCGGTGTAACGCCGCAGACGAGTGATGACGATGTAAAACGCGCCTATCGTGAGCTTGCGCGCAAGTATCATCCGGACAACTATGTCAATAACCCGCTCGCCGACCTGGCGGAAGCCCGTATGAAGGAGATCAACGAGGCTTACGATACGATCATGAGCGAGCGCTCGGGCAAGTCGAGCGCCGGTGCAGGCAGCACGGGTCAGAGCTACGGCGGCCAGAGCTATAATGGTCAGACCTACGGCCAGAGCTACGGCGGTCAGCGGACCTATGCCGGCCCGAATGCCGCGATCTACGCGCAGGTGCGTCAGGCCATCAATCAGGGCAACCTTAACATGGCGGAGAGCCTGCTCGCACGCGCGTCCGGCCGCGACGCCGAGTGGTTCTTCCTCACCGGCACGATCTACGCGCGCAAGGGCTGGTACGACGAGGCGCAGCGCGCCTATATCAAGGCCTGCGAGCTCGATCCGGGCAACGCGGAATACCACAACGCGCTGAACAACCTCAACATGACCGGCGGCTACGGCGGCTACCGTCCGATGCAGGAGATGAGCGGCTGCGATTACTGCATTCAGCTCGCGATCTGCAACTGCTGCTGCAACACCTGTCTGAACGGCTGCTGCGCAGGAGGCGGCTGCTGATATGAACACACGGGAAATTGCGCGCGGCGGACTGCTCGCGGGGTTTGCCGTCGTGCTGCTGTATATCGGCGGACTCATTCCGCAGGCAGCGCCTGCGCTGTGCATCTCGGCCGGCGTCGCGTCCGCGGTGCCGCTCATCCGCAGCTATGCGCTGCGCACCTCCGTCAACGTTTATGCGGCGGTGAGTGCGCTCTCGCTCATGCTCGTGCCGAGAAAGAGCGTCGCGGCGGCCTATGTCGCCATCTGTGGCCTGTATCCCATCGTAAAATACCTGATCGAGACCCGTGTCCGCCCCGGCACGCGCATGGCGTTCAAGCTGGCATATGTGAACCTCGTGCTCGCCGTGATGGGCGCGCTCGTATCGAAGGGCATCTTTCCGCAGATGGAGATCCCCGGATTTTTCACGCTCGCGGTGTTCTGGTTCACAGCGAATATCGGATTTGTCGTTTTTGATACCGTCCTGACGCAGTTCATCCGCTTTCTGCGGCGGTATCTGCCGAGATTTTGACTGTTTCGCATGAAAATGCGTTTCTATTACATGTTACATGGATTTTCCTGAGGGGGAAGAGATAAAATGAAGAGTATGACCGGCTACGGCCGCGCAAGCCAGGTGCTGCATGGCCGCACCGTTACCGTCGAGCTGCGCGCCGTCAACCACCGCTATCTGGACTGCACGGTAAAGGCACCGCGCCAGTTCGGCTTTCTGGATGACGCCGTGAAGAAGGCGGCCGCTGCGCGCATCGCACGCGGCAAGACCGAGATCTACGTCAGCGTCGAGACCGGTGAGGGCGGCGACCTCTCCGTCACGGTAAACCACGCGCTCGCTGAACGCTATCTGGCAGCGCTGCGCGAGCTGTCCGAAAAGTACGGCCTGCGCGACGATGTGACCGTCATGAGTCTTGCAAAGCTCCCCGATGTGCTCGGCTCGGAGCGCATCGAGCAGGACGCGGACGAGCTGACGCAGGACGTTCTGACCGTATTTGCCGAGGCCTGCGACGGCTTCGACCAGATGCGTGAGCGCGAGGGCGAAAAGCTCGCCGAGGACGTCAGAAACCGCGCCGCCGTCATCGAGACGCTGGTCGGCGAGGTGGAAAAGCGCTCGCCTGAGCGCGTTGCGGAATACCGCGAAAAGCTGCTCGCGCGCATGCGCGAGGTGCTCGAGAGCACGGACATCGACGAGACGCGCATCGTCACTGAGGCCGCGATCTACGCGGACAAGACGGCGGTGGACGAGGAGACCGTGCGCCTGCGCAGCCATCTGCATCAGCTCGACGGCATGCTGAACGAGGTAAAGCCCGTCGGCCGCAAGCTGGATTTTCTGGTGCAGGAGATGAACCGAGAGGCGAACACCATCGGCTCGAAGGCGAACGATGTCGAGATGGCGCAGACCGTCGTGAACATCAAGAGCGAGATCGAAAAAATCCGCGAGCAGATTCAGAATATCGAATAAAATACCGTATCAAACCGGCTGTGCCGTACAGAAAGCACGGCACGGCATGAGAAAAGGGGGCAGACCGAAGTGAAGCTCATCAATATCGGTTTCGGCAACATGGTAGCGGCGTCGCGTCTCATCGCGATCGTCAGCCCGGACTCCGCGCCGGTCAAGCGTACCGTACAGGAGGCGCGCGACCGCGGCATGATCATCGACGGCACCTACGGCCGCCGTACGCGCGCGGTGCTCATCATGGACAGCGACCATGTTGTGCTGAGCGCACTTCAGCCCGAAACCGTCGCCGCGCGCTTCGCCGGCGACACCGAGGAAGGAGCAACAGAGGATGCGTAAGGGAACACTGTATGTTTTCACCGGCCCGTCCGGCGCAGGCAAGGGCACGGTACTGGGCCGTCTGCTCGCCGAGGACGACAGGCTGTTTTTCTCGATCTCCGCAACGACGCGCGCGCCCCGTCCGGGCGAGCAGAACGGCGTACATTACTATTTCCTTGACAAGGCGGATTTCGAGAACCGGATCGCGCAGGGCGCGTTCCTGGAGCACGCGCAGTACGTAGGCAACTACTACGGCACGCTCGAGGCGCCGGTGAACGAAAAGCTCGACGAGGGCTTTGACGTCATTCTGGAGATCGAGGTGCAGGGCGCGATGCAGATCAAGAAAAAGCGCCCGGACGCCGTGATGGTATTCATCGCGCCGCCGTCCTTCGAGGAGCTGGCAAGCCGCCTGCGCGGCCGCGGCACCGAGGACGAGGCCAAGGTGCAGAAGCGCCTGGAGACCGCAAAGGGCGAGCTCGAACAGAAGGACAAGTTCGATTATGTGGTCGTGAACGACACGGTAGACCGTGCGGTAGACGAGATCAAGGGCATTCTCGCCTCCCGTCGATAACATGGCAGACAACAGATGAATTTATACACTGGGTAATATAAGGAGATTTGATTACAATGCTGAACCCTTCGATGCAGGAACTGATGAAACGAGTAGGCAACCGCTATCTGCTGGTCAATCTGGCCGCACAGCGCGCGCGCGACATTGCCGACGAGGCAGAGCAGAGCGGCGTACCGCTGACCGACAAGGCAGTAAAGCTGGCGCTCGATGAGATCGCAGCCGGCGAGATCGTTTACCGTCCGGGTCCGCGCGTAGAGCCGGTCAAGACCGCGAACAACCCGATCGCTGCCGCTATGGTAGACGTTGACGACACCATCGACCTCGACGAGGACGAGGAGTACGCAGCAGACGCCGATGAGGAGCATGAGGACGACGAGGAGACCGCTTCCCACCGCCGCATGGACGAGTTCGACGACGAGGAGCTCGACGACGGCGACATCCCGGAGGAGGACCGCTAAGCGATGCGCTTTGCAGGAAAAACCGTTGTTCTGTGCGTGACGGGAGGCATCGCGGCGTACAAGGCCGCCGACCTCACGAGCAAGCTGCACCAGAACGGCGCGGATGTGCGCGTGCTCATGACCGAGTCTGCCACGCAGTTCATCTCGCCCATGACGTTCGAGACTCTCTCGTGCAACCGCACGGTCGTCGATACCTTCGACCGCAGCTTCCCGTGGGAGGTCGAGCATATTTCGCTCGCCAAGGCGGCGGATGTGTTCGTCATCGCGCCTGCGACCGCGAACGTGATCGCCAAGGCCGCCCACGGCATCGCGGACGACATGGTGACGACAACGCTGCTCGCGACCAAGGCGCCGGTCGTTGTCGCCCCGGCCATGAACACCGGCATGTATGACAATCCGGTGACGCAGCGCAATCTGGAAACGCTGCGCGAGCGCGGCTTCCACATCATCGACCCGGCGGCAGGTCATCTCGCCTGCGGCGACAGCGGCCGCGGCAAGCTGCCTGACACGCCGACCCTGCTCTGGGGCATCGAAAAGGCGCTGACTCGGCAGGATCTTGCCGGAAAGCATGTGCTCGTCACCGCAGGACCGACGCAGGAGGCGATGGACCCCGTGCGTTTCCTGTCCAACCACTCCACCGGCAAAATGGGCTACGCCATTGCAGGCCGCGCGGCACTGCGCGGCGCAGAGGTCACGCTCGTGTCCGGTCCGACCGCGCTCGACACGCCGAAGGGCATCGTCCGTGTGGACATCACCTCGGCGCGCGACATGTACGACGCAGTCCTGTCCCGTGCGGAGCAGCAGGACTTTATCATCAAGGCTGCCGCTGTCGGCGATTACCGCCCGGCAGAGACCGCCGACGAAAAGCTCAAAAAGGGCGACGGCGAGCTGAACATCCGCCTTGCGCGCAACCCGGATATTCTGGCGGCGCTCGGCGCGGACAAGCGGCCGGGACAGTTCCTGTGCGGCTTCGCGATGGAGACGCAGAACCTGCTCGACAACGCGGAGAGCAAGCTGCGCCGCAAGAACTGCGACATGCTCGTGGCGAATTCGCTGCGCGACAAGGGCGCCGGCTTCGGCACGGACACCAACATCGCAACGCTCCTGTTCGCGGACGGCCGCAGAGAGCAGCCGCCCATCATGAGCAAGGCAGATCTCGCGGACATCATCCTTGATCGTCTGCTGGATATGAGTCAGAAATAACAGTCTGCAAGGGCGGAGCGACCGACTCCGCCTTTTGCGGCGTAAACCACAAAAAACAGCAGGAAAGGCCGTGACGATCCTTGGCGGAAACCATTTGTGCTGTCGCTCTGGATGCGGCGACCTACGCGATCGACAAGTTATATTCTTACCGTGTGCCGGACGAGCTGCGGGAACAGGTGCAGATCGGCACCCGTGTTCTCGTGCCGTTCGGCTTTGGCAATAAACGGGCAGAAGGCGTGGTGCTCGCCTTTCGCGAGGACACCGGCGAATACCGTCTCAAGCCCATCGTGGAAGCGCTCGACGAGCAGCCGGTGCTGACGCAGGAGCAGCTGAAGCTCGCCGCGTGGATGCGCGAGCGGCTGTACTGTACGTATTTCGACTGCGTGCGCGCCATGCTCCCGGCCGGACTGTGGTTCAAGCGGAACGAGACCTATACGCTCGCGCCGAACGCGGACCCTGCGGCGCTGCATGCGCGCGAGGGCGAGGAAGGCGAGGTGCTGCACCTGTTCGACACGGCAGGGCAGACGCTTTCGCTTTTCGAGATACGCGAGCGCCTTGGAAAGGGCGCCGGGCGCACGCTCGACGCGCTCGCAGGCGAGGGCATCCTCGTCTATCACAGCAATACCATACAGAAAACCGGCGACAAGACCGAGAAAATGCTCGCGCTCGATATGGAGACCGACGAAGCGATGAGCCGGGTGCGGCGCAGCGCCGCGCGGCAGGATGTCGTGTCCGCGCTCGCGGACGGCATCTGGATGAGCCAGAAGGAGCTGTCCTACATGACGGGCGCGAGCGACGCGGCCTTGCGCGACATGGTCAAAAAGGGCATCCTGCGCGTCAAATACGAGGAACGCATGCGCACGCCGGATTTTTCCGATGTGCCGCGTGCGGCGCTCCCCGTGCTCTCCACGCAGCAGCAGACGGCGTATGACGGCATGGCCGCGCTCATGGACGAGCCGCAGGCGAAGGCCGCGCTGCTGTTCGGCGTGACGGGCAGCGGCAAGACGCAGGTCTATCTGCGCCTCATCGCGCACGCGCTCGAGACCGGAAAGAGCGCCATCGTGCTCGTGCCGGAGATCGGCCTGACGCCGCAGGTGCTGCGGCAGTTTGCCGCGCAGTTCGGCGAGCTGGTCGCCGTGCTGCACTCCGCGCTGTCCGCCGGAGAGCGCTACGACAGCTTCAAAAAGATCAAGACCGGCCGGGCGCGCGTCGTGATCGGCACGCGCTCCGCGGTGTTCGCGCCCGTGCGCGATCTCGGCGTCATCATCATCGACGAGGAGCAGGACGGCGCGTACAAATCCGAGCAGAGTCCGCGCTATCACGCGCGCGATGTTGCGAAATACCGCGCCGTGCAGGCGAATGCGCTGCTCGTGCTCGGCTCGGCAACGCCGTCTGTTGAGACATATTACGGCGCAAAACAGGGGAAATACCCGGTTTTCCGTCTGACCGAGCGCTTTCTCGGCGCAGGCCTGCCCGAGGTGCTCATCTCGGACATGCGCGGACAGACGCGCGCCGGACGCTCGGGCGTCATCGGAGCCGATCTGGAGCACGAACTGCTCGACACGCTCGACCGCGGCCGGCAGGCCATCCTGTTCCTCAACCGCCGCGGCAACAGCCGGGTCATCGGCTGCGCCATGTGCGGCTGGGTGCCCGAGTGCCCCCACTGCTCGACGAACATGACCTACCATTCAGCCTCGGGCCGCGCGATGTGCCATTACTGCGGCGCATCCATCAAGATCACGGGCGCCTGCCCGGTCTGCGGCGGCGAGGAGCTGTTCACCGAGACCCCCGGCACGCAGCGCGTGGAGCAGGAGCTGAACGAACGCTTCCCGGATGCGCGCGTGCTGCGCATGGACGCGGACACGATGAACACCAAGGGCGCGCACGAAAAGCTGTTTTCCGCCTTCGCGCGCGGCGACGCGGACATCCTGCTCGGCACACAGATGGTCACGAAGGGACTGGATTTTGAAAACGTGACGCTCGTCGGCGTGCTCGACGCGGACCAGAGCCTTTACGCGCAGGATTACCGCGCCCGGGAGCGCACGTTTTCCCTTATCACGCAGGTCGTGGGCCGTGCCGGACGGCGTTTCGATACCGGCCGTGCGGTCATCCAGACCTACAGCCCGACCCACCCGGTCATTCTGACCGCGGCGCGGCAGGACTACGAAAAATTCTACGAGAGCGAAATGGAAACGCGCGAGGCGCTGCGCTGTCCGCCGGTCTGTGCGTTCACGGTGCTGACCGCAACGGGCGAGGTCGAGCAGCAGGTGCTCAAAAGCTTGCTCGCGCTCAAGAACCGCCTGCTCAGCCTGATGGAAGGCCAGTATGCGGACGTAAAAGCGCCCGTTCTGGGTCCGGCGGCGGCGCAGGTCGTCAAGGTCATGGGGCGATACCGCTACCATCTGACCATGCGCGCGAAGGACAATGCCCGGTTCCGCGGTCTGGTCTCGGGCGTGCTGCGCGAGTTCATGCTCGACAGCCGAAACCGCGGCGTGACCGTTTTCGCGGACAGCAATCCGGATCTGTAAGCATATAAAAACGAAAAAAACTATAGTTATCCCTGCAAGGAGCGATATCCATGAGCAAGTTTACCATTCGCAGAGCGACCGTCGAGGACGGCGCGGCACTCTGCGCGATCTACGCACCGTACATCACGGACACGACCATCACGTTCGAGTATGATGTGCCGACGGACGAGGAGTTTTCCGAGCGCATCCGCGAGACCGCCGCGCAGTTCCCCTATCTCGTGTGCGAAAAGGACGGCGAGATCATCGGCTACGCCTATGCGCACCGCATCCGCGAGCGCGCGGCGTATGACTGGGACGCGGAGCTTTCCGTCTACCTCAAGCAGGGCACGCACGGTCACGGCACCGGCACGGTGCTGCTCGCCTGCCTCATCGACCTGCTCGAGATGCAGGGGCTGCGCCATCTTTACAGCTGCGTGACCATGCCGAACCCGAAGAGCGCCGGCATGCAGAGCAGGCTCGGTTTCGAGGACGCCGGCATCTGGCATAACTCCGGCTGGAAGTTCGGCGGATGGCACGATGTTGCGTGGTTCGAAAAGCACGTGGGCGAGGGCGAGCCGAAGCCGGTCGTCCCGTTCCCGGAGCTCGACAGGGATAACGTAGAGAAAATAATGAATACCTATACAGAAAAGCTGAATTTGGAGGATAAATAATCATGGCACTTCGCAAAATTCTTATCAAGGGCGACGAGCAGCTTGCAAAGCACTGCCGCCCGGTCGAAAAGTTTGACGACCGTCTGCACGTACTGATCGACGACATGCGCGAAACGCTGGAGAACTCGGGCGGCGTCGGCCTTGCCGCACCGCAGGTCGGCATCCTACGCCGCGTCGTCGTGCTCCTCGACGTCAACAAGGACCCGGAGGAGATGGTCGAGCTGGTCAACCCCGAGGTCATCGAGCAGCGCGGCGCGGAGCGCGTCGTAGAGGGCTGCCTGTCCGTTCCGGGCGTTTACGGCTATGTGACCCGTCCGACCTGGGCGAAGATCCGCGCACAGGACCGCTTCGGCAACTGGTTCGAGCGCGAGGGCGAGGGCATCGTCGCGCAGTGCTTCTGTCACGAGACCGAGCACCTCGACGGCCATCTGTTCATCGAAAAGGTCGAGGAATACGTCGATGTCGAGCAGATGCAGGACGGTGAGGAAGAGTAATGCGGATTGTTTTCATGGGTACGCCGGATTTCGCCGTACCGAGCCTTCAGGCGCTGCTGGACGCCGGCCATGAGGTCGTCGCGGTCTACACGCAGCCGGACAAGCCGCAGGGCCGCAAGCAGATTTTGACCGCGCCGCCGGTCAAGGAGCTCGCGCTCGCGC
This sequence comes from Coprococcus eutactus, assembly GCA_963645185.1. GTDB lineage: Bacteria > Bacillota > Clostridia > Oscillospirales > Butyricicoccaceae > Agathobaculum. The sequence continues at coordinate 16,874 of CAVIRF010000007.1, forward strand.
ACGGCATTCCGGTCTTTCAGCCGGATACACTGAAAAATGAAGAGGAGCAGGCGCGCCTGCGCGAGCTCGCTCCCGAGGTCATCATCGTCGTAGCCTACGGCAAGCTGCTGCCGAAGGCCGTGCTCGACATTCCGCCGCGCGGCTGCATCAACGTCCACGGCTCGCTCCTGCCGCGCTGGCGCGGCGCAGCGCCCATCCAGTGGGCGGTCATCGCAGGCGACGAGAAGGCCGGCGTTACCACCATGCTGATGGCGGAGGATCTGGACACCGGCGACATGCTGCTGACCTGCGAGACGCCGGTCGGCGCACGCGAGACCGCAGGCGAGCTGTTTGACCGCCTTGCGCAGTCGGGCGCGGAACTTTTGACCGAAACGCTCGTCAAACTGGATGAGATCACACCGCGTCCGCAGAACGACGCGGAGAGCTGCTATGCGCACATGCTCGACAAGAAAATGGCGGTCATCGACTGGTCGAAGTCCGCCCACGAGATCGACTGTCTGGTCCGCGGCCTCAATCCGTGGCCGATCGCGCTGACGAGCCTTGCAGGCGAGCGCCTCAAGGTCTACGCCGCCGAGCAGGCGGACGGCCGCGGCGAGCCGGGCACGGTACTCGAGGCCGACCCGAAAAAGGGCCTGACCGTTGCCTGCGGCGAGGGTGCGCTCAAGCTGACCGAAATTCAGCTCGTCGGCGGCAAGCGCATGAAGACGACCGATTTCCTGCGCGGCCATGCCGTCGAAAAGGGCAGCAGGCTGGGCGAATAAGCAGAAAATCCCAGTAACCAAGGGAGGTTTTTTTCCATGCCGTATATGGGTTATTACGGAATTGACATGTATTATATCGTGCTGGTGCTGCCGTGCGTGCTGTTCGCGTTCTGGGCGCAGTCGCAGGTAAACGGCACGTTCAACCGCTACTCGCGCGTCATGAGCCGCCGGGGCCTGACCGGCTCGCAGGCGGCGCAGGCCGTGCTGCGCGCAAACGGCGTGATGGGCGTCAACATCGAGTATGTCGCCGGAAAGCTGACCGACCATTTCGATCCGCGGACGAACACCATCCGCCTTTCCGCGTCGGTCTATCAGTCCACCTCGGTCGCGTCCATCGGCGTGGCCGCCCATGAGGCAGGCCATGCGGTGCAGTACGCGGTCGGCTACTCGCCCATCCGCCTGCGCAACGCTATCGTTCCGCTGACGCAGGCCGGCGCGACAGCTGCCATGCCGCTCATCCTGATGGGTCTCGTGCTGAATTTCGGCGTGCTCATCAAGATCGGCATCATCGCGTTCGCGCTTTCGACCATCTTCCAGCTCGTGACGCTGCCGGTCGAGATCAATGCCTCGCGCCGCGCACTCGCGGCCATCGAGCAGACGCACATGCTCGACGAGGACGAGTACGGCATGGCGAAAAAGACGCTCACGGCGGCCGCGATGACCTATGTGGCGGCGCTTGCGGTATCGCTCGCGCAGCTGCTTCGTCTGCTGCTCATTTTCGGAGGAAGAAACCGCGATGATAGATAAAAGACCTAAAACGCCGCGTGAAGTCGCCGCTTTTTCGCTGTTTTCCATGGCGGAGGAGGGTGCGTGGTCGGACGGCGCGCTGCATCACTATCTCTCGCGCGCCGGTCTGGACGGCAGGGATGCCGCGCTCGCCGCTCGTCTGACCTACGGCACGGTGCAGAACGAGCTGCTGCTCGACTGGTATCTGCGTAAGTTCTCCTCTCTGCGGCTCAAGAAGATCGCGCCGCGCGTGCTCGCGTGCCTGCGCATGGGACTGTATCAGCTCATTCTGATGGACAAGATCCCGGCGCATGCGGCGGTCGCGGAGACGGTCTCGCTCGTGCGGCATTACTGCCACGCGAACGACCGCACCGTATCCTTCGCGAACGCCGTCATGCGAAAAGCGGCGGAGGCGGTGGAGAAGAACGCGCTGCCGCGGCTCGACTGCCCGGACAAGGAGAGCTACTACGCGCTGCGCTACAGCCATCCCGAATGGCTCGTGCGGCTGCTGTCCGAGCAGTTCGGCCAGAAAATGACCGAGCGCATCTGTCAGGCGGACAACGCCGACACGTCGGTCTCCGTGCGCGTCAACACGATGAAGACCACGCCGGACGAGGCGAAAGCCGAGCTTGAGCGCGCCGGGATGACGGTCACGCCGCACCGCGCGTTCGCGGATATTCTGCTGTGCACGGGCGGCGACGCGGCCGCGACCGAGGCGTTCCGCGAGGGACGCATCACCGTGCAGGACGCGGCGAGTGCGCTCGCGGCGTTCGTCGCCGACCCGAAGCCGGGCACGACCGTTCTCGACTGCTGCGCCGCTCCCGGTGGCAAGAGCTTCGCGATGGCGGAGAAAATGCAGGGAAAGGGCAGCCTGACCTCGTGCGACATCTACGAGCACAAGCTGAAGCGCATCAAAGAGGGTGCCTCGCGCCTCGGTCTGCCGAACATCCGCACCGAGCTTCAGGACGCTTCCGCGTTTCGCGCGGAGTGGGCGGAGAGCGCGGATACCGTGCTGTGCGATGTGCCGTGCTCGGGTCTCGGCATCATCCGCAAAAAGCCGGAAACGCGCTACAAGGACCCGGACGAGATCGCAAAGCTGCCTGCCTTGCAGCTCGCCATTCTGGAAAACTGTGCGCAGTACGTCCAAAAGGGCGGCACGCTCGTCTACTCGACCTGCACCATCCTGCGGCGCGAGAATGAGGACGTCGTGCGCGCGTTCCTCGCGAAGCACCCGGAATTCGCGCCCTCGCCGTGGTCGCATCCGGTCTGCGGCGAGAGGGAGGACGGCATGGTGACGCTCCTGCCGCCCGAGCACGACACGGACGGGTTCTTTATTGCGAAACTCAAGAGAAATGAAAACTGATTCTGGAGAAAACCATGACAGAAATCAAATGTTTAACGATAGATGAATTAAAGGCGGCTTTGAAGGACATGGGGGAAAAGCCGTTCCGCGCAGGACAGATCTTCAAGTGGCTGCACGGGGGCGCAGAGTCGTTCGACGAGATGAGCAATCTCTCGAAGGAGCTGCGCGCGCGGCTCGCGGAGAACTTCATCCTGACTGTTCCCGAGGTCGCGCGAAAGCAGGTCAGCAAGGTCGACGGCACGGTGAAGTATCTGTGGCGCATGCGCGACGGCGACTGCGTGGAGTCCGTCCTCATGCACTATGAACACGGCGTCTCGGTCTGCGTGTCGACGCAGGTCGGCTGCCGCATGGGCTGCAAGTTCTGCGCATCCGGCCTGAACGGCAAAAAGCGCAATCTTTCCACCGGCGAAATTCTGGACGAGATCCTGTTCATGCAGAAGGACAGCGGCGAAAAAGTCTCGAATATCGTGCTGATGGGCACGGGCGAGCCGCTCGACAACTACGACAACGTGCTGAAATTCCTGCATCTGGTTAGCTGCCCGGAGGGAATTAACATCGGACAGCGGCATATTTCCTTGTCAACGAGCGGAATTGCTGATAAAATAGAGACACTGGCAAAGGAAAAACTTCAGATCACGCTCTCGGTGTCGCTGCATGCGCCGGATGACGAGACCCGTTCGTCCATCATGCCGGTCAACGACGCTTACCCCGTGGAGCGGCTGATGCAGGCGTGCCGGTATTACTTCGATACCACGGGCCGCCGGATTTCCTATGAGTACATGATGGCACGGGACAAGACCGACCGGCCGTGGCAGGCGGAAAAACTCGCAAAACTGCTCCGCGGCAGGCCGGGCCATGTCAACCTTATTCCGCTCAACGCGGTAGAGGAAAGTCCGCTTTCGCCCTCGAAGCCGGAGACCGTGCGCCGCTTTCAGCAGGCGCTCGAAAAGCGCGGCGTCACCGCGACCGTGCGCCGAAAGCTCGGTCCGGATATCGATGCGGCCTGCGGTCAGCTTCGTCGGCGCGAGCTGAAAGAGCGAGGATAACCTGTGTCTGAGGAGGCAGAAGGCAATGGAATACTTCGGAATCACCGATAAGGGGCGCGTGCGCCCGACCAATCAGGATATTTACCGAATTGAAGCGTGCCCCGACAGGGACAGCGCGCTCGTTCTCGTGTGCGACGGCATGGGCGGCGCGAACGCAGGCAACGTCGCAAGCCGCTTTGCGGCGGAGCGCTTTGTCGAGGAGGCAAAGCCGGAGCTCGAGACCGGTGCGGACGAGACACTGCGCCACGAGACGCTGCGGCGCGCGCTCGACTGCGCGAACGACACCGTGTTCGGCCTTGCAGGCCGCCAGCCCGAGTTCCGCGGCATGGGCACGACGCTCGTCGGCGCCTTCGTGCAGGGACGGGACGCGAGCATCGTGAACGTCGGCGACAGCCGCGCGTACATCATGAGCGGCGGAACGCTGCGCCAGATCAGCGAGGACCATTCCTACGTAGAGGAAATGCGCCGCCTCGGCCGCATCAGCGAAGCCGACGCGCGCTCTCATCCGCAGAAGAACCTCATCACCCGGGCGGTCGGCGTGGATGCGACGGTGGAGGGCGACCTGTTCGAGCAGACGCTCTCGGACGGCGACATCCTTCTGCTCTGCTCGGACGGCCTGACCGGCATGGTCGAGGACGAGAAGATCGCCGAGGTGCTTGCAGGCGCAGGCACGCTCGAGGATAAGGGCCGGGAGCTGCTGACCCTCGCGCTTGAGGGCGGCGGCCGCGATAATATTACGGTCGCGCTGTTTACCTGCGGCGCGAAACAGGAGGCGTGACCGCTCATGGAAAACGACAAGTATATCGGCAGGCTGCTCGGCGGCCGCTATGAGCTGATCGATGTGGTCGGCGTAGGCGGCATGGCGGTGGTCTACCGCGCGCGCGATACCATACTCGGACGATACGTGGCGATCAAGATCCTCAAGGAAGCGTTCGCCAAGGACCCCGATATCCGCAAGCGCTTTGCCATCGAGTCCCGTGCTGTTGCCAAGCTCAGCCATCACAACATCGTTTCGGTCTATGACGTCGGAAACGAGGACGGCACGGACTATATCGTAATGGAACTCATCGAGGGCGTGACCCTCAAGGAATATTTGCAGCAGAAGGGCCGCCTGTCGTGGCAGGAGAGCATCTTCTTTGCAGAGCAGATCTCGAGCGCGCTCGTTCACGCGCATTCGCGCGGCATCATCCATCAGGACATCAAGCCGCAGAACATCATCATCCTGCGCGACGGTACCGCGAAGCTGACCGATTTCGGCATCGCGTCCTTCGCGACGACGCAGGAGACGCGCGTGGTGCAGGAGGCCATCGGCTCGGTGCACTACATCTCGCCCGAGCAGGCCAAGGGCTCGAAGATCGACTACCGGACGGACATCTATTCGCTCGGCGTCGTCATGTATGAGATGCTGACCGGCAAGCTCCCGTTCGAGGGCGAGACCGCGCTCCAGATCGTCATGCAGCACATCAACGCCGTGCCGCCGATGCCGAGCGAGCTGGTCCCGGACATCCCGAAGGGGCTGGACGCCATCGTCATGCACGCGATGTGCGCGAACATCAGCAGACGCTACGCCTCGGCAGACGAGCTGTGCGCCGACCTTGCGCGCGTGCGCGAGGACCCGAACGTGCAGTTCTACTATACCGCCTCGGACGACAGCTCGGGCGAGACGCAGGTCATCGACCGGGATGTGCAGCGCGCAGCGCGCCATGCGGCAGTGGAGGATACGGCCGCAGTCCCGACCGCGCCCCGTCATCGCAGCGATGCGCAGAGCGCCGAGCGCGTGAGCGCACGCCGGGAGGCACCGGCGCGGCGCCGCACCTCGGTCCGCGAGCCGTCGGATTTCTTCGAAAAGCTGAGCGAACGCCCGACGATGGCGGCCGGTATGGCCGTCGCAGTCGTCGCGGTCATCTCTCTGCTCGTCGTTGCGGTGCTCATGTTCACCGGCAGCGGCAAATCCGCAAAGATCGACGTTCCGGACCTCATCGGCCGCACGATCGACGACGTTTACGCAGACTCGGATGTTATGAACAACTTCGAGATCAAGGAAGCGTCCTCGCGGCAGGAGTCCGACCGCCCGGCCGGAGAGATCCTCGATCAGGACCCCGGCGAGGGCCAGCAGGCCGTCAAGGGCTCGGTCATCACCGTTACGGTCTCGGTCGGCGGCGATAACGTCAAGGACACCTACAAGGTGGTCGATTTCACCGGAAAATCGCTCGATTACGTCGCGGCATCGCTGGATGCGCACGGCATCGATCTCAAGGAAGAAAAGGAGTACAGCGACGACGTCGAGGAGGGCAAGGTCATCCGCACCGACCCCGAAGCCGGCACCGAGCTGGCGCGCGGTGAGACGCTGACGGTCTATATCAGCCTCGGCAAGGAGCAGAAGTCCGCTGATGTGCCGAGCCTGACCGGCATGACGCAGGAGGCGGCGCAGCGTGCGCTGTCCGAGCACGGCCTGAGCCTCGGCTCGGTCGATCAGGTCGAGAGCGACAAGCCGGAAGGCACGGTCGTATGGCAGTCGATCGACGCGGATAGCACGGTAAATCAGGGCACGACGGTCAACATCCAGCTCTCCAAGGGCAAAAAGGCCGACGAGCAGAAGCCGGACAGCAGCACAAACGGCAGTAACACCGGCTCGAGCGAGGACGACACACCGGGCAAGCTGCCGCCCACCCCGGCAGAAGGCAGCGCGACCATTCCGGTAGCGCTGCCCGACAGCGCGGACACCGCCCATGTCGTGATCTATGTAGACGGCGTCATCCAGTATGACGACACTCCGTCTACCAGTCAGGGCAGCATCGCCGTCACCGTGCAGTCCACGGCCGGCGATCACGAGGTCACGGTAAGCGTAGACGGCTCGTCCACGACGCAGACGTACAGTTTTAATTAAGCAGCACAAAGGGACGCACCGCACAGCACGCGGCTGCGTCCCTTGCAGAATGAGGAAAGGAAGCGTATTTTTGACCGAAGGCATTATTCTCAAGGGCATCGGCGGATTTTACTATGTGGATACGCCGGAGGGCCTGATCGAGTGCAAGGCGCGCGGAAAATTCCGCAAGACCGTCGGAAAGCCCATCGTGGGCGACCGCGTCGAGCTGGAGGTGCAGCCGGACGGCACGGGCTATCTCATGAGCATCGCGCCGCGAAAGAACAGCCTCATCCGCCCGGCGGTCGCGAACCTCGACCTTGTAGTCGCGGTCGCGAGCGCCGCGCCTCCCGTGACCGACCCGTTTCTCATCGACAAGGTGACGGCCATCGCGGTACACAAGGAGATCACGCCGCTCGTCGTCATCAACAAGACCGACGCGGACGCAGGCGACGAGCTGTATGACACCTACCGCAAGAGCGGCATCGAGGTGCTGCGCGTGAGCGCGCGGACGGGCGAGGGCATCGACGCGCTGCGTGAGCGCATCCGCGGCAAGGTATCCGCGTTCGCAGGCAACTCGGGCGTCGGCAAGTCGAGCGTGCTCAACCGCCTCGACAGCTCGTTCGGCGCGGAGGTCGGCGCGATCTCCGACCGCATCGGCCGCGGCCGCCACACCACGCGCCATGTCGAGCTGCACCCCATCGAGGGGGGCGGCTACATCGCGGATACGCCGGGCTTTTCCTCGTTCGAGACCGAGCAGATGGACCTCGTGCTGGCGCGCGATCTGGAATACGCCTTTCCGGAATTCGCGCCCTATCTCGGCCAGTGCAAATTCACCGGCTGCGCCCATGTCAAGGAAAAGGGCTGCGCCATCCTCGCGGCGGTGGAGAACGGCGAGATCGCGAAAACACGCCACGAAAGCTATGTCAAACTCTATGAAAGCGTAAAGGATCTGAAGGAATGGGAGCTTACGAAGGGCGGCACGCGCTGATTTTTGCAGCCGCGCCCGAAACAGACTACAGTTACATCCGCGCGTTCTTCGGGGAGCACCCGGACGCGCTCATCGCCTGCGCGGACGGCGGTCTGCGCCACGCGCGCGCGCTCGGCCTGCATCCGGACTTCATGATCTCGGACTGCGACTCCATGCCCGAGACCGAGGGCACTGAGGTCATCCGCCTGAAGCCCGAAAAGGACGACACCGACACGCAGTCCTGTCTGCGCGAGGTATTCCGCCGCGGCTGCCGCGAGGCGACGCTCGTCTGCGCGACCGGCGGACGCATCGACCACATGCTCGCAAATCTCTCGCTGCTCGAGGAGGCGCGCTCCATGGGAGGCCGCCTGACCATCCTCGACAGCTGCAACCGCATCGTTTTGCATGAGGGAGGACGGGAAAAATTCATAATGCCGGCTTCTTACAAGTATTTCTCCATTGTGCCCCTTGATGCGGAGCTGACGGGCGTTACGATTGAAAATGCAAAGTATCCGCTGGAAAATGCGCGCATCACGCGCGCCGGGATGGTTTCGATCTCGAACGAAGCGGCGCCCGGCAGCACCTTTGCCGTCACGATCGAAAAAGGTGCGGCGCTCATCATCTTTGCGCACGACCCTGCGCGGCGCTGAAAAATTTAGACTGTTTCCACAAACGAAACCGCCCTTGGGGCGGTTTTTTCTATCTGAATATTTTTGCAGTTTTCGCAGCGCGGACTTGCAAAATCACAGTGGGAAGCATATAATAAAAAATACAGAAGACAATTTTTCTTGAGAGACATAAGGGAGTGCTGAGCAGTGGCATTGAAACCGATTTCCAGAATTGCAGCGGGTGTACAGGCGTCTACGACGCTCGCCATCGACTCGCTGTTCAAGCAGATGAAGGCAGAAGGCAAGGATGTTGTCGGCTTTGGCGCCGGCGAGCCGGATTTCCCGACCCCGGAGCACATCAAGCAGGCCGGTATCGAGGCCATTGAGAACAACCAGACCAAGTACACCCCGGCCGCAGGCCTGATGGATCTGCGCAAGGCGGCGTGCTACAGCCTGAAGGAGGACTGCGGTCTGGACTACGAGCCGACGCAGATCGTCGTTGCTTCCGGTGCAAAGCACTCGGTCTATATCGCGCTGATGGCGCTTTGCAACCCGGGCGACGAGGTCGTTATCGCGGCTCCGTACTGGGTCAGCTATTCCGAGATGGTCAAGCAGGCAGGCGCGGTCCCGGTCATCGTAGCGGCGACCGAGGAAGCGGACTTCAAGATCACCGCAGAGCAGCTTGACGCCGCCATCACGGACAACACCAAGGTATTCATGCTCAACTCTCCCTCCAACCCGACCGGCATGGTCTATACGCGCGCGGAGCTTGAGGCGATCGCAGAGGTATGCTGCCGCCGCAATGTTTACGTCATCGCGGACGAGATCTACTGCAACCTCGTATATGATAACAACGAGTTCGTTTCCTTCGCTTCGCTGAGCGAGGACGCGAAGAACCGCACCATTCTGGTCAACGGCGTATCCAAGAGCTACGCGATGACCGGCTGGCGCATCGGCTACTCGGCCTCCAACCCCGAGCTGGCCAAGGTCATGGCGAACTACCTCAGCCACTCCACCTCTGCGCCGAGCACCATTTCTCAGCACGCGGCCATCACCGCGCTGACCGGTCCGCAGGAGGACATGCAGGTCATGAAGGAGGCGTTCGAGAAGCGCCGCGACCACCTCGTCGAGCGCATGAACAAGATCGAGGGTGTTTCCTGTATCAAGCCGGAGGGCGCGTTCTATGTCATGATGAACATGACCGGCTTTATCGGCAAGACCATGTACGGCAAGGTCATCGAGTCCGCGGAGGACTTCTCTCAGCTGTTCCTGGAAAAGGGTCTGGTTGCGACCGTACCGTGCACTGCGTTTGCGGCTCCGGGCTTTGTCCGCTGGAGCTACGCGACCTCGCTGACCGAGATCGACAAGGGTCTCGACCGTCTGGAAGCGTTTATTAAAAATGCATAAGATATAAGATGCTGCTGCGGCACTCCGGAAGGGGTGCCGCTTTTGTTTTATTTAGAGAGCAGCAGCCGCGCGTCAGCGCGCATTAAAAAGCGTTTGCGCTGCAAACGCATAAAAACCGGGGGCGTGTACCTCGGTTTTTATACTTCTGGAGGGAGAAAGTTTCCGCATGGGAACTTTCGGACGACTCGTGTTCTGCGAAGTCAGAACACATATTGTCGGAAAAACGAAGTTTTTCGACAGTATTTGCGTTTCTTTGTTTATTGCTACAAGATAGCGCAAAGAAGGGCGGTTATTCTTGAAAATCGACCGGTAAAGTGGTAAACTGAAAGCAGACTGCCAAAAGGCTGTTGTTTTGCTCGAATAATCAGTAAACTACACCGGAAAGGACGAAAAAGACATGAACAACGTGTACGAAAGCCCGCTTTCTTCGCGCTATGCCTCGAAGGAGATGCTCTATAATTTCTCCTCGGACATGAAATTCTCGACCTGGCGCCGCCTGTGGGTGTCGCTGGCGAAGGCTGAGATGGCGCTCGGCCTGCCCATCACACAGGAACAGGTGGACGAGATGGAGGCGCACATCAACGATATCGACTATGATGTGGCCCGTCAGCGCGAGAAGGAGGTGCGCCATGACGTAATGGCACACGTTTACACCTTCGGCAAGGTCGCACCCAAGGCCGCAGGCATCATCCACCTCGGTGCGACGAGCGCGTATGTCGGCGACAACACCGACATTATCCAGATCCGCGAAGGTCTGCTGCTCGTGCGCAAAAAGCTCGCGACCGTTCTGGACAAGCTCGCGCAGTTCGCTGACGCGCACAAGGCGCAGCCGACCCTCGGCTTCACCCACTTCCAGCCGGCGCAGCTGACCACCGTCGGCAAGCGCGCTACCCTGTGGATGAACGAGCTGCTGATGGACCTCGGCGAAGTCGAGTACCGCATCGAAAACCTGCGCATGCTCGGCAGCAAGGGCACGACCGGCACGCAGGCGTCCTTCATGGAGCTGTTTGACGGCGACGAGAGCAAGGTAAAGGAGCTCGAGAAGCGCATCGCGGACGACTTCGGCTTTGCAGGCGTCGTTCCGGTCTCCGGCCAGACCTACTCGCGCAAGATCGACGCGCAGACCCTCGCGACCCTCGCCGGCATCGCGGAGTCCGCGTCCAAGTTCGCGACCGACCTGCGCCTGCTCCAGCACCTCAAGGAGGTCGAGGAGCCGTTTGAGAAGAACCAGATCGGTTCCTCCGCAATGCCGTACAAGCGCAACCCGATGCGCTCCGAGCGTATCTGCGCACTCGCGCGCTACGTCATCACCGACAGCCTCAACCCGGCGTTCACCTCCGCGACCCAGTGGTTCGAGCGCACGCTCGACGACTCCGCGAACAAGCGCATTTCGGTTCCGGAAGCGTTCCTCGCAGTCGACGCCATCCTCGGCATCATGATCAACGTCGTTTCCGGTCTGGTCGTTTACCCCAAGGTCATCGAGGCGCACGTGATGAACGAGCTGCCGTTCATGGCGACCGAGAACATCATGATGGACGCGGTAAAGCGCGGCGGCAACCGTCAGGAGCTGCATGAGCGCATCCGCGAGCACTCCATGGCGGCAGGCAAGCGCATCAAGGAGGAGGGCCTCGAGAACGATATGGTAGACCGTATCGCAGGCGACCCGATGTTCGGCATGACGCGCGAGCAGATCCTCGAGCACCTCGACCCGTCCGCTTACATCGGCCGCTGCCCGTCGCAGGTCGATGAGTTCCTTTCCGAGTGCGTTCGCCCGGCAATCGCGCCGTATCTGACCGGCGAGGAGATCAAGGTAGAGATCAATCTCTGATAACAGACAGCATCCGGGATGGAAAACTGTCCCGGATGTACGACTGTGTGATTGACTTTCTTCCGCTTTTGCGCTATACTTATCCAGTTACGAATAAACCATTAAGGAGGCACTTTCATTGAAAAAGAGTGTAGTTTCCTTTATCGCTGTACTGCTGCTGATCTGTTTTCTCGGCGTTACGGCGGTAACGGGAGTGTACATTCCGGGCGGCTGGACCATGCCCTTCCGGAATGCAGAGACCACCCAGTCCGACTCTGCGGACACGCAGACGGACGCAGCCTCGGACACCCAGTCTGACGCGGCATCGGATACGCAGTCTGATGCAGCCTCGGACACCCAGTCCGACGCAGACGCCGCAGCTGCGGACACCTCGTCCGACAGCAGCACTGACACCACCGCTGCATCGTCCCTCAAGGCGATCATCCCGAGCATCCTCGACACCGACAACGGCATCCGTCTGGGTCTTGACCTGGTAGGCGGCTCCCGTATCGTTTACGAGGCAGAGATCCCGGACGGCTACGATCAGTCCAACCTCGCAGACGACATGAACTCTGTTCAGAAGGTCATCCGTCAGCGACTGACCGACAAGGGCTTCACCGAGGCGACCGTCACCCTGACCGGCGACAACCGCGTAACGGTTGAGATCCCGCAGATCACCAACCCGGAAGAGGCTGTCCAGACCCTCGGCACCACCGCTCAGCTGACCTTTATCGACGCTGACGGCAAGGAATGGCTGACCGGCTCGGACATCAAGAAGGCAACCTACGGCTACGGCCGTCCGACCGGCTCTGAAGTGACCGACGTACATTATGTACAGGTTCAGTTCACCTCCGAGGGCCAGAAGAAGTTCGCTGAGGCGACCGGCAATATCGCGGCCCGCACCGATGGCACCAACATCATGGCCATCGTCATGGACAACCAGGTCATCTCCTCTCCGTCCGTTTCCTCTCAGATCGACAGCGACAGCTGCGTCATCTCCGGCTCGTTCACCCGCGACAGCGCATCCGAGCTGGCTGACCTGATCAACGCAGGCCAGATCCCGTTCTCCCTCAAGCAGGTAGAGCTCCGCTCGGTCGGTCCGCAGCTCGGCGCTGACGCAATGCGCACCAGCCTGATCGCAGGCGCGATCGGCATCGCACTCGTCATGCTGTTCATGCTGATCGTTTACCGTGTTCCGGGTCTCGTTGCTTCCATCGCTCTGTGCTTCTACGTGGTGCTCGAAGCGCTGATCTTCAGCCTGGTACGTGTCAACCTGTCCCTGCCGGGCATCGCGGGCATCATCCTGTCCATCGGCATGGCGGTAGACGCGAACGTCATCATCTTCGAGCGCGTCAAGGAAGAGCTCAAGAGCGGCAAGACCGTCAAGAGCGCGATCGACTCCGGCTTCAAGCGCGCGTTCACCGCGATCCTTGACTCCAACATCACCACCCTGATCGCGTGTGCGGTGCTGTTCTTCCTCGGCACCGGTACGATCGTCGGCTTCGCCACCACGCTCGGCATCGGCGTTATCGTTTCCATGTTTACCGCGCTGACCGTTACCCACTTCCTGCTCAACCGCATGGTCGATTTCCGCATCCGCAACCCGAAGGCTTACGGCCTGCGCGACCGCGAGGCAGGCAAGCAGCGCTTTGCGATCCTCAAGAACTTCAAGATCTTCGGCGGCATCTCCGCACTGCTCGTCGTTACCGGTCTTGTCGCTCTCATCCTGCTGCCGTTCGGCAAGAACCTGTTCAACCTGAGCATTGACTTCGCAGGCGGCACCGAGATGGAGTTCAATATGCACACCGAGGTAACGCAGGACGTTCAGACCGAAGTTTCCGGCCTGTTCAAGGACGCGACCGGCGTAGACGCTTCCTCGGTCACCTCCTCCGGCGACGGCAATGAGGATGTGCTCATCCGTTCGACCTCCATCACCTCCGAGCAGCGCGCCGCAGTCATCGACAAGATGCTCGAGAAGTACAGCCTGGCTGATACCGACATTCTGAACAACAACGACGTATCCGCATCGGTCGGCTCCGACCTTCAGCGCTCCGCCGTTATCTGCTCGGTGCTCGCTATCGTTCTCATGATGCTGTACATCACCTTCCGCTTCGAAATGACGAGCGGCATGGCGGCTGTATGCTGCCTGGTGCATGACCTGATGATCATGCTGAGTGTTTATGTATGGCTCCAGATTCCGCTCGACAGCAACTTCATCGCAGCGGCGCTGACCATCCTCGGCTACTCGATCAACGCATCCATCATCGTATTCGACCGCGTTCGTGAGAACCTGCGCACCGCTCGCCGCGAGGACTTTGCGTCCGTCGCAGAGCGCAGCGTATGGCAGACCATGGGCCGTACCATCAACACCACGCTGACCACGCTGTTCACCATCGGCATGGTATTCATCCTCGGCGTACCGTCCCTCAAGCAGTTCACTCTGCCGCTGATCGTCGGTATCATCGCAGGCGGCTGGTCCTCGGTACTGCTCTCGTGCAGCCTGTGGAACGTATTCCGCAAGAAGTTCCGCAAGAAGCGCGTCTAAACGACTCAAAGGACACCCGGAAGGGTGTCCTTTTTGTATACTTGTGTACTAAATTGAAGTGCAGTTGTTGACATGGAGATACAACGGGTGGTATAATATCCGCAGAGTATTACAGGTTATTGTATTTTTCGTATCACGAAGGGGTGGAGCCGAATGAAATGTCCGTTTTGCGGCCATGATGACAGCAAGGTCGTCGATTCTCGACCGACCGATGAGGGAACGAGCATCCGACGTCGGCGCGAATGCCTCAAGTGTCTCAAGCGGTTCACCACCTACGAAACCGTAGAGCGCATGCCGCTCATGCTCGTCAAGCGCGACGGCACGCGGCAGCCCTATGACCGGCAGAAGCTGCTCAGCGGTCTGGTCAAGGCGTGCGAGAAGCGCCCGGTTTCGCTCATGCAGCTCGAGCAGATCGTCGACAACGTTGAGCAGCGCGTATTCAGCGCGCTCGAGAGCGAGGTTTCGAGCAAGACCATCGGCGAGCTCGTCATGGAGCAGCTGCGCTCTGTCGACGAGGTGGCTTATGTGCGCTTTGCGTCGGTCTACCGCCAGTTCAAGGATATCAATACCTTCATGGACGAGCTGAACACCCTGCTCAAGGATAAGTAAACATCGAAAAACAGGGGAGCCTTTGCGCAGAAAGCCGCGCGAAAGGCTCCTTTTCTTTGCATTTGAGTAGACAGTGTGGTATACTGATACTATCTGAACGTATACAGCTGGGAGGATACAGACTTGCGAGTAATGCATGTGATGGGCGGCGGCGACGTTGGCGGCGCCAAGACCCAGATTATGAATACCGTAACCGGACTGAGCCGGACGAACGACGTCATGCTGATCTCGTTCCGTGCCGGTCCGTTCGCGGACGAGGCGAGAGAACGGGGCATTGATGTGCGCGTCATCGAGCGGCACAATCCGTTCCGCGCGGCGCGGACCATGCGCGATCTGGTGGACGAGTTCAAGCCGGACATCATCCACTGCCACGGCGGCCGCGCGAATTTGATGGGCGCGATGGTGCGGCGCAGCCGTCACATCCCCATCATAACGACCGTGCATTCGGACTACCGTCTGGACTACCTCGGCAGTCCGCTCAAGCAGCATACCCTCGGCACGGCAAACGCCATCGCGCTGCGCTTTCTCGACTTCTATCAGCCGGTCGCGGACCGCATGGCGCGCACGCTCATCGAGCGCGGCTTTGACCCGGAGCGCATCGTAAAGATATACAACGGCATGGAGTTCAACCGCCCGGAGGGCGAGTTCGACCGTGTAAAGTATCTCCGCGAGACCTACGGCGCGGAGATCGAGGATGGCGATGTGCTCTGCGGCATCGCGGCGCGCCTGACCGCCGTCAAGGACATCGCGACGACCGTGCGCGGCTTCGCGGAGGCGCTCAAGACCGCGCCGCAGCTGCGTCTGTTCATCGCAGGCGACGGCGAGGACGCGGACATGCTCAAAAAGCTGTGCGACCAGCTCGGCGTGCGCGAGCGCGTGACGTTCTGCGGCTGGGTTTCGCCCGTCATGCCGTTTTTCCGCGCGATGGACATCAATCTGCTGTCCTCGGTGTCCGAGACCTTCCCGTACTCCATTCTGGAAGGCGTGTGTGCCGGCTGCGCGACCATCTGCTCGGACGTCGGCGGCATGCCCGAGCTCATCGACACGGGCGAAAACGGCTATATCTTCCCGGTCGGCGACGACAAAAAGCTCGCGGAATACATGGCGCGGCTCGCCAATGATGCGGAGCTCCGCCATACCTTCGCGGAGGCGCTGTACGCCAAGGCGTCCCGGGATTTCTCCAAGGACAAGATGTGCGAGCGGCAGGAGGCGAACTACCGCCATGTCATCGCGCGGTTCCACCGCCCGAAGGACGAGCGCGAGAGCATCGTCATCTGCGGCGCATACGGCCGCGGCAACGCAGGCGACGACGCCATCCTTGAGGCGATCGTGCAGGAGATGCGCGCGCTCGATCCGCTGCGCACCATCACGGTCATGTCGCGCCGTCCACGCGAGACCCGTGTGGTCTACCGCACGAACGCGGTCTATACCTTCAACGTCTTTTCCGTGCTGCGCAGGTTCCGTCACGCGGCGCTCTACATCAACGGCGGCGGCTCGCTCATGCAGGACGTCACCTCGACGCGCTCGCTGTGGTATTACTGCTATACGCTCCGCGCGGCGAAAAAGCGCGGATGTAAGGTCATGATGTACGGCTGCGGCATCGGTCCGATCAACCGCGCGGCCAACCGCAAAATGGCGGCTAAGACCATCGACGCCTCGGTCGACCGCATCACGCTGCGCGATGATAATTCCCGTGCGCTGCTGGGCGAGATGGGCGTCGTGCATCCGGATATCCGCGTGTCCGCCGACCCGACCATCATCCTGTCGCCTGCGCCGCACGAGATCGTAAATCTCGCGCTCGAAAAGTGCGGTATCGACCCGGACGGAAACTATATCGGCTTCGGTTTGCGCAACTGGAAGGGGCTGGACGACGCGCTGCCCGAGATCGCGGCGGCGGCGAACTATGCCTATGAAAAGCACGGCCTCACGCCGGTATTCGTGCCCATCGAGTTCCCGAGCGACCTCATGCCGGCCGAGCGCGTGGGCGCGCTGCTGCACTGCCCGTGGCACGCGGTGCGCATCCGTCAGCCGATCGAGACCACCATCGGCATCCTCGCGCGCATGAAAACCGTCGTGGGCATCCGCCTGCACTCGCTGATGTTCTCGGCAGGGCAGGGCGTGCCGGTCGTCGGCATGAGCTACGACATCAAGGTGGACGGCTTCCTCAAGTATATCGGCAGCCGGACCTGCCTCCAGCTCTCCTCTGTCCGCGCGGACGAGCTGTGCCGCCTGATCGACGAGTGCGTTTCGGGCGCGCTCGACGGTGAGGTGCACCGCACGGCGGAGATGCTGCGCGACAGAGAACAGGAAAACGTAAAGGGAGCAGCCGCGCTGCTGCAAATGTCTCAGGACTGACGTTTTCCGCGCGCTTAAGGAACAAACAACCAGAAGGGGTTATGATATGAAAAACCATGTCGTCTGTCTTTCGACAACCAACTACCATCCGCTGCCGACGCGCAAGCAGAACGTCATGAGCCGGCTGCGGAACAGCGAGGTGCTGTATTTCGACCCTCCGGTGTCGATCATCGCGCCGCTCAAGGACAAAAAGGCATCCGCCTACATCAGTAAATACAAGCAGCCCGGCGAAAAGGTCGAGGGGCACGAGAACATCACGGTCTACGCGCTGCCGCCTGTGCTGCCGTTTTTCAACAAGTTCCGCTGGGTGAACAAGATCAACCAGAAGCGTCAGGCGGCTTTTGTGCGCAAAAAGATGCGCGAGCACGGCTTCGGGGACGAGACCGTGCTGTGGTGCTACTCGCCGTCCTCCTGCGACATTGTCGAGCATGTGCCGCACAGCAGACTGGTTTATGACTGCGTAGACCGCCATTCCGCCTACAAGGGCCACATCACGCCCGAGGTCGTGGACGGCATGGAGCGCGACCTCGCAAAACCGGCGGATCAGGTGTTTGCGACCGCGGTCGGCCTCGCGGAGACGCTGGAAAAGATCAACCCGACCACGAAGATGATCCCGAACGGCGCGGCCTACGAGATCTTCTCGCGCGTGCAGACCGAAAAGGACACGCTCTCCTGCCCGGAGGACATGAAGGGCCTCAAGCATCCGGTCTACGGATTTGTCGGCATGCTGCAGGAGTGCATCGACTACGCGCTCATCGAAAAGCTCGCAAAAGAGCGCCCGGACGCGACCATCTTCCTCATCGGCCGCACGCTGCCCGGCGTCGACCTGTCGCATCTGAAGCAGTACAAGAATATCGTATTCCACGGACTCGTGCCGCAGCCTGAGCTGCCGGCCTATCTCGCGCAGATGGATGTCTGCCTGAACGTATTCCGGGCAGGCGCGCTGTCCAAGGACGTCTCGCCGCTCAAGTTCTACGAGTATCTTGCCACCGGCAAGCCGGTCGTTTCGACCCGGGAGCCGCTTCAGGTCGAGGACTTCAAGGACGTTGTATATATCGCGCATAATGCGGACGAATTTCTCGCGCTGTGCGACGAGGCCGCGCGCGAAAACGCGCCCGAAAAGGTCGCAAAACGCCTTTCTTACGGCGAACAGTGCTCGTGGACCGAGCGCGTCCGGCAGATGGAGGACGTTCTGTATAAAAAGGGCGTTCTGCACGAAACCCCGGAAAAGTAACGGGTAAGTTTGGGCATTTGCACAAAGAAAAGAAAAAACGTGTAAAAGCCTTGCATTGCAAGGTGTAATTCGATAAAATATTGTTGTAACGTCACCGATAGTTTCAGGAAAGAGGTGCAGCACATGACCGGCAGCGTATTTTTGAAGCGAAATGCAATCGCGCAGTTCTGCGTTTTCGGGGATTACTGCAATTTTTCGGGCATCGGTGCAGCCAATTGAGCATTTTTAGGACACGGGTATATCTCCGTGTCCTAATTTGTTTTTGAGGAGGAATTTTACATGAAAAAGGTTCTGGTCGTCATGGGTTCGGACAGCGACCTCAAGGTGATGGAGAAGTGTGTCGACCGTCTGAAGTCGTTCGACATCCCCACCGAGGTACGCATCTGCTCGGCACACCGCACCCCGGCTGTCGCAGAGCAGCTCGCGAAGAATGCGGCGGCGGAAGGCTTCGGCGTCATCATCGCGGCGGCAGGCAAGGCAGCGCATCTGGGCGGCGTTCTCGCAGCCTACACGACGCTCCCGGTCATCGGCGTTCCGATGGCGACGAGCGTGATGGGCGGCATGGACAGCCTGCTCTCCATCGTGCAGATGCCCAAGGGCATCCCGGTCGCGACGGTCGCCATCGACGGTGCGGACAACGCAGCCATCCTCGCGGCGCAGATGATCGCGCTGTCGGATGAGGCTCTTGCAGCTAAGCTCGCTTCGTTCAAGGCCGACATGGCAGCGGAAGTGACCACAAAGGACGAAAAGGTTCGCGCGCAGTTCGCGTGAGCCGCATAACCCCTCGCAAGGTAAAGGCGCTCCGCCGCTTCCATTGACGGCGCGGCGTACAACCTGCAAACGCTGACCGGAGCTTTGTTTCCGGTCCCACAGTAGTTTCAAATTAACACACATACATTAAAATGGAGGAATTGGACATGGAAAAGAAAGAACAGCTGTACGAAGGCAAGGCCAAGAAGGTATTCGCAACCGACGACCCGAACCTGGTTATCGTAGACTACAAGGACGATGCGACCGCATTCAACGGCCTCAAGAAGGGCTCCATTGCCGGCAAGGGCGTCATCAATAACGTCATGAGCAACCATATGTTCCAGCTGCTGGAGAAGCAGGGCGTGCCGACGCACTTCGTTGAGCAGCTCTCCGAGCGCGAGACTCTGGTCAAGAAGGTCTCCATCGTACCGCTCGAGGTCATCATCCGCAACATTTCCGCCGGTTCCTTCGCAAAGCGCTTCGGCGTAGAGGAAGGCATCGTGTTCGACGAGCCGACCATCGAGTTCTCCTACAAGAACGACGACCTCGGCGATCCGCTGATGAACGCTTACCACGCGATCGCGCTCAAGGCTGCGACCCGTGAGGAGATCGAGACCATCAAGTCCATGGCGTTCAAGGTAAACGAGGTCATGAAGCAGTACTTCGACTCGCTGAACGTTATCCTCGTTGACTTCAAGCTCGAGTTCGGCAAGACCGCTGACGGCAAGATCGTTCTGGCGGACGAGATCTCCCCGGACACCTGCCGCCTGTGGGACAAGACCACCAAGGAGAAGCTCGACAAGGACCGCTTCCGCCGCGATCTGGGCGGTGTCGAAGAGGCATATCAGGAGATCATGAAGCGCGTCATGGGCAAGTAAGCCGCGCGCACGGACAGGAAAAGGCTAAATATTCTATGAAATATCGTATTAAAAGACAGAGCAGCACTCCGTTTGACAAGGTGCATGAGGAGTGCGGCGTATTCGGCATCGCAGCGCCTGAGGGCAAGGAAATCTCCGCTGCACACGATGCCTACACCGCGCTGTTCGCATTGCAGCACCGCGGTCAGGAGGCGGCCGGCATCGCCGTCAACAAGAACGGCGTCATCCACTGCCATAAGGACGTTGGCCTTGTCAGCGCGGTCTTTGACCAGAAAACGCTCGACAACATGCCGGGCTCCATGGCGATCGGTCATGTCCGCTACTCTACGACCGGCGACACGCGCCGCGAGAATGCACAGCCGATCTCCATCACCCATGTCAAGGGCAACCTCGCCGTTGCGCACAACGGCAACCTCGTCAACGCAGGCGAGCTGCGCCGCGAGATCGAGCTGGACGGCGGCATCTTCCGCTCCTCGAACGACACCGAGGTGCTGGTCTACACCATCGTCAAGGAGCGCCTGAAGTGCGGCTCCATCGAAGAGGCCGTGCTGAACACCATGCACCGCATCGAGGGCGCGTATTCGCTCGTGGTCATGTCTCCGCGCAAGCTGATCGCCGCGCGCGACCCCCACGGCTTCCGTCCGCTCTGCATCGGTCTGATGGACGGCGACTGCTACGTATTCGCCTCCGAGACCTGCGCGCTCGACGCGCTCGGCGCAAAGTTCGTCCGCGACGTAGAGCCGGGCGAGGTCTGCGTCGTTGAGAACGGCGAGCTGCGCAGCATGCACTGTGACATCCAGTGCAAGACCTCCGCGTGCGTATTTGAGTATATCTATTTTGCACGTCCGGACTCGATCATCGACGGCGCGTCGGTAGAGCTCGCCCGTCAGGAGGCAGGCAAGTATCTGTCCATCGAGCACCCGGTCGGCGCGGACGTTGTCATCGGCGTGCCGGACTCCGGCATCCCGGCGGCGATCGGCTACGCGAAGTTCTCGGGCATCCCGTACGGCGTGGGTCTGATCAAGAACCGCTATATCGCCCGTACCTTCATTCAGCCGGGTCAGGACAAGCGCGAGCGCTCCGTGCGCCTCAAGCTGAACGCCCTGCGAACCGCGGTCGAGGGCAAACGTGTCATCATGGTCGATGACTCGATCGTGCGCGGCACGACCTGCGGCCGTCTGGTCAAGCTGCTGCGCGACGCAGGCGCAGCCGAGGTCCATATGCGCATTTCTGCGCCCCCGTTCCGTCATCCCTGCTTCTTCGGCACCGACATCCCCGAGCGCAGCCAGTTGCTCGCGTACAACCGCACGGTTGAGGAGATGCGCGAGATCATCGGCGTCGATTCGCTCGGCTTCCTGTCGCTCGAGGCCTGCCGCAAGATCGCAGTCGGCTGCAAGCTCGGCTTCTGCGATGCGTGCTTCTCGGGCGAGTACCCCATCCCGGTACCGGACGAGGCGGAGAAGAACATGTTCGAGATGGAGATCCCTCTCGGCAGCAAAGAGTAAAGAAAGTGAGTGTGTAAATATGAGTGAGAGCCGTTCTGAGAGCTACAAGGCAGCCGGTGTAGACGTCACCGCAGGTTACGAGGCAGTCAAGCTGATGAAGCCGATGGTCGAGAGCACCTACGTCAAGGGCGTTATGGGTACGCTCGGCGGCTTCGGCGGTCTGTTCCGCCCGGAGTTCAAGGGCATGGCCGACCCCATTCTGGTTTCCGGCACGGACGGCGTGGGCACCAAGCTCAAGCTGGCGTTCCTGATGGACAAGCATGACACGGTCGGCATCGACTGCGTTGCCATGTGCGTCAACGACATCGCCTGCTGCGGTGCACAGCCGCTGTTCTTCCTCGACTATATCGCAGTCGGCAAAAACCACCCCGAAAAGATCGCACAGATGGTATCGGGCATCGCAGAGGGCTGCCGTCAGGCAGGCTGCGCGCTGATCGGCGGCGAGACCGCCGAGATGCCGGGCTTCTATCCGGTAGACGAATACGACATGGCCGGCTTCTCGGTCGGCATGGTCGACAAGGAAAAGATGATCGACGGCACGACCATCAAGCCGGGCGACGCGCTGATCGGCGTTGCGTCCTCGGGCGTACATTCCAACGGCTATTCCCTCGTGCGCAAGACCCTCGGCATTAACGAGAAGTCGGTCCGCCGCTACATCGACGAGTTCGGCAAGACCCTCGGCGAGGAGTTGCTGACCCCGACCAAGATCTACGTCAAGGCGATCCAGTCGCTCATCGGCAAGGTAGACGTCAAGGGCATCAGCCACATCACCGGCGGCGGCTTCTATGAGAACGTACCGCGCATGCTGCCGGAAGGCATCGTCGCGAAGATCGAGAAGAAGGCCGTTCCGGTTCCGCCGGTATTCGACCTCATCGCAAAGACCGGCAAGATCCCGGAGCGCGACATGTACAACACGTTCAACATGGGCGCAGGTCTGGTGCTGGCAGTCGCAGCAGAGGATGTTTCCCGTGCGGTCGCAGCGATCTCCGCTGCCGGCGAGACGGCATACGTCATCGGCGAGTGCGTTGCAGGCGCAGAAAAGGGCGTAGAACTGGTATAACAGGAGAAAAACGGGCGCTTAGCCGCCCGTTTCCCATCGAAACGCGCACGACTGTGCGAAAATTCTGGAGAAAACAAATGACTAATATTGCAGTTCTGGTTTCGGGCGGCGGAACCAATCTTCAGGCGCTCATCGACGCCGAGGCGGCAGGAAAGATCGAAAACGGCGGCATCCGTCTCATCGTTTCCTCCAACCCGAACGCCTTCGCGCTCGAGCGGGCGGCGAAGGCAGGCATCGAGACCGCCGTGCTGCGCCGAAAGGAATATGACTCGGCGGAGAGCTACGGCGAGGCGCTCGACGCGCTGCTGCGCGAAAAGGAGATCGGTCTTATCGTCCTCGCAGGCTTTATGACCGTGCTGCCCGACAGCTTTTGTGCAAAGTATGAAAACCGCATCATCAATGTCCATCCGTCGCTCATCCCGTCGTTCTGCGGCGAGGGATTTTACGGCCTGCGCGTGCACGAGGCGGCGCTCGCCAAGGGCGTCAAGGTCACGGGTGCGACCGTGCACTTCGTCAGCGAGGTCGTAGACGGCGGCGCGATCATCGCGCAGAAGGCTGTCGAGGTGCTGCCGGGCGATACCCCGGAGACGCTTCAGAAGCGCGTGATGCAGAATGCGGAATGGATCCTGCTGCCGCAGGCAGTGTCGGATTTCTGCGCCGGCAGACTTTCGGTCAGCGGCGCCATCGTTACAAGACAGGAGTGACAGCTATGAGCAAGAACGTTTTTGACATCGGCCAGGAGCTGATGAGCAATGCTTATCCGGGCCGCGGCATCATTCTCGGCCGCACGCCGGACAACAAAAAGAATGTGATCGCGTATTTCATCATGGGCCGCTCGGAGAACAGCCGCAACCGCGTGTTCACCGAGACCGAGG
>CAVIRF010000008.1:0-39021 GCA_963645185.1 Coprococcus eutactus
CGGTCTCCTTGAGAGCCTGCTTGTACTCCTGCTGGCACTCCTTGGAGAACAGCGGATGCTTGTAGAACGGGTTGATGCGCGGATGCGGAGACTGCTCGATGTACTTGTAGCCCCAGTCTGCAACCTTGTGTACATAATCATTGATGGACATCTGCTTGGCCAGAACGTCAACGTCAAATGCGATTTTCATGGATGTTTTCCTCCTTGTCTCTTTGTGCCGTTTCCAAGGCGGCTTCCCTTTCGATGGCTCTATTATACGGCGCTTTGCCCTCTCTGCCAATGATACATTTTGCCGTATGCCTGCGAAATCCTGCTATCTTCGCGATGTTGTGTACTTCTGATTATATTTTGCGCAAATGCTGAACATCTGCGCATTTTATTCAATATTTCGTATAAATTCTTGCTTTTTCTTTTTGAGATGCGCTTTAGCGCTTGCGTGACAGGGTAAATTCTGCTATGATGCAGGAAAGGAGCGTGACCCTTTATGCTTATCCCGGAGAAAGGCGTGCATCAGACCTCGGAACGGTACTTCTTCACCCCGTCCTCGCTTGCACGCGAGCTTTTTTATTATCCTACGCGCGGCGGCCATTACTTTTGCAGCAGCCTGTATTCCTTCGACCACCGCTCGGAGATCGCCATGCAGGGCGACCACAACCAGAATATCATGCTGTTCTACATCCACAGCGGCGCGATGGAGCTGACGCTCGGCGGCGTCAAGGCGCTCGCCGCCGCCGGACAGGTCGTGCTGTTCGACTGCCGCGAGCCCTACCGCTACGCCGCATCGGATGGCCTCGAATTCTCGTGGCTGCTGTTCAACGGACTGAATACGCGCGCGTTTTACCGCCGCATCGTTCAGGCGCACGGCGGACGGCAGGTTTTCATGCCCTCGGGCGTCAATGAGATCGCCCAGCTGCTCGACAGCATCTTCACCGGCTGCGCCGCCGACGAGCGTCCCGGCGAGGCGCAGCTCTCGCAGATGCTCCACCGCATGCTCTGCCTGCTGCTGCTCGACGACACCTCCCCGGCCCACACCGGCAGCGACCGCATCGCGGAGGCCATCCGCTACATGAACCGCCACCTGTTCGAGGAACTGAGCGTGCAGGAGGTCGCCGCCTCGGTCTCTCTGAGCTCCTCGCACTTTTCGCGCCAGTTCAAGGCCAAAACCGGCTATTCCCCCTATGAATACATCATCCTGCGCCGCATCGACAAGGCGAAGTATCTGCTCACCTCAACCCAGCTCTCGGTCAAGGAGATCGCCTACGCCACCGGCTACAACAGCGAGGAAAACTTCATCCACAGCTTCCGCAGCAATGTCGGCATCGCCCCCGGCCTGTTCCGCAAATATCCAATATAAAAGCCTGTCGCGAAACTGACGTTTCGCCGACAATCTGTGTTCTGACTTCGCAGAACACAAGTCGTCCGAAAGTTCCCATGCGGAAACTTTCTCCCTCCAGAAGTATAAAAACCGAGGTACACGCCCCCGGTTTTTATGCAATCACAAAGTGATTGCTATTTCACACGCGCTTCCGCGCGGCTGCTGTTTCTGCGTAAAAAGGAGCTCGACCGGCAGACCGATAATCTTGCGCCTGAAGTTTTTCGACAGTCTCCTTGTGCTATATCCGAAAATGCGGTATACTTGTTATATCTATGAATTTTAACGAAAACGAGGTCCGGATATGAGACTTAGAACCAGACTGGCCGTCCTGGTATGCAAGGCATCGGGTGCGGTCCTGCGAAAGCTCGGCCGCGGCGGCACCAACCTGCCGGGCAGACTTGCGCTCAAGATCGACAAAAACATTCTCGGCGAGCTGTCGCGCGGCGTCAAGGTCACGGTCGTGACCGGCACGAACGGCAAGACCACCACCTCCCGTATGATCGAGCAGGCGTTTGCCGACGCAGGACTCAAGTATTTCTCCAACAAGTCGGGTGCGAACCTGCTGACCGGCATCATCGCCGTGTTTGCGCAGCACTCCACCCTGTCGGGCAAATGCCCCTACACCCACGCGCTCATCGAGTGCGACGAGGCCGCGTTCCGCAGAACGAGCGAATATCTGCCCGTCGAGTGCCTTGTCGTGAACAATATCTTCCGCGACCAGCTCGACCGCTACGGCGAGATCACGCACACGCTGAACGCCATCCGAGAGGGCATCACCCACGTCCCGAACGCGACGCTCTGCCTGAACGCGGACTGCTCGCTGACCGCCTCGCTCGCGGAGGACGGCATCCCGAACCCCATCATCCGCTTCGGCGTCAACGTCCCCATCTATTCGGAGACCGCGCACGAGCTGTCCGACGCGGTCTACTGCATCCACTGCAAGACGCAGTACGAGTATGACTACCGCACCTACGGTCATCTCGGCGGCTTCCGCTGCCCGAAGTGCGGCTATCACCGCATCGCCCCCGAGGTCGCGGTCACGCAGGTCATCTCGACCGGCGCGGACGCCTCGGACATCGTGCTCGATATTTTCGGACATGCCCACGCGGTGCATGTCAACCTGCCGGGCGGCTACAACATCTACAACGCCGCGGCCGCGGCTGCCGCTGCGCATGTGGTCGGCATCGACGAAAAGACCACGGTCAGCGCCCTCGGCCAGTTTGAATGCGGCTTCGGCCGCGCCGAGCAGTTCCGTCTGGGGCAGGCGCAGGCGCGCATGATGCTCGTCAAGAACCCGGCCGGCTACAATCAGGTCATCAACCTCATCTCGCACGACGTCGGCAGCTGCAAGCTCGCCTTCCTGCTCAACGACCGCTTCGCGGACGGCACGGACATCAGCTGGATCTGGGACGTCGATTTTGAAGCGCTCGCTGCACAGCAGAGCCGCTTCACGCGCATTTTCGTCTCGGGCGTGCGCGCGGACGACATGGCGCTCCGCCTCAAGTACGCAGGCTTCCCGGCCGAGCGCATCGAGCTCATCCGCGATTATGAAAAGCTGCTCAGCGAGATCGGCGCGGACGCGGCGCCGGCCTTCATCATGCCGACCTACACCGCCATGTTCGACCTGCGCGGCGAGATCGGCAAGCACACCGACGTCAAGGCGTTCTACGAATAAGGAGGAACGGAAAAATGGAACTCAATATCTGCCATCTGTACCCGGACATCCTTAATCTGTACGGCGACCGCGGCAACATCATCACCATGAAGCGCCGCCTCGAGGACCGCGGCATCAAGGTCAACATCGACGAATGCTCGATCGGTCAGCCGCTGAACGCGGACAAGTACGACATCTTCTTCATCGGCGGCGGTCAGGATTTCGAGCAGGAAGTGCTGCTGCGCGACCTCTCCTCCGGCAAAGCGCAGGACATCCGCACCGCGGTCGAGGAGGAAAAGACCTTTCTCGCCATCTGCGGCGGCTATCAGATGCTCGGCGAATACTACAAGACATGGGACGGCGTGCAGCTCGACTTCATCGGCGCCATCGGCGTGCACACCATCGGCGCAAAGGAGCGCATGATCGGCAACTACATGTTCAAGACCACCCCGGAAAGCGGCGATACGGTCGTTGTCGGCTTCGAGAACCACTCCGGCAAGACCTACCTCAGCGAGCAGGTCGCCCCGCTCGGCATGATGCTCTCCGGCAACGGCAACAACGGCGAGGACAAGACCGAGGGCGCGCGCTACAAGAATGTATTCGGCACGTATTCGCACGGCTCGCTGCTCCCGAAAAACCCGGTCCTGTGCGATTTTATCCTTCAGACCGCGCTCGATCACCGCTACGACGGCGCGGAGCCGCTCGCGCCCCTCGACGACACGCTCGAGCTGAACGCCCACCGCTACATGCAGGAGCGCCTGTCGCACAACGGATAATGACACACAAGTGTAACACACAAGCACCTTGAAACGTGTTATATTATTTATAATAAGAGGTGATTACTTTTGAAACTGAAACGATTTTTCTCCGCCTTTCTGGCGGCGGCCCTGATCGCCGGAACTGTCCCGGCAGCGCTCGCGGCCGACATCGACTCGCACTGGTCCAAACCGTATGTGACCTCGCTCCATGACCTCGGCATCATCAACCCCTCCGCCTCGACCGGCAACTACACCCCCGAGGCCTCGGTCACGCGCTGGGAATTCATGCGCTACATCAACCGCGCGTTTGACTTCACCGAAAAGGCGTCCATCGACTTTTCCGACGTCAAGACCTCGGACCCGTACTACGAGACCATCCAGATCGCCGTCAAGCACGGCTACATCAACGGCATGGGCAACGGCAAGATGTCCCCGGAGGGCACGCTGACCCGTGAGCAGGCCGCGACCATCCTCGGCCGCCTGCACAAGTACGCGCCCACCGCGTCCGCGTCCAAGCTCGATGTATTTACCGACAAGTCCAAGATCTCCTCCTACGCGACCAGCTACGTCGCCGAGGCCGTCTCTCAGGGCTACATCAACGGCTACACCGACGGCACCTTCAAGCCGCAGGGCAACCTCAAGCGCGGCGAGATCGCCAAGATCCTGTACTTCTACCTCGGCTCCTCGCTCGCCGAGTCCGGCAAGCAGTACACCGCCGCAGACTTCAACGGCGACACCAAGAACGTCACCATTTCGTCCGCCTGCACGCTGTCCGACGCGACCATTGAGGGCAACCTTTACATCTCGGAAGGCGTGCTCTCCGGCAACGTCAACCTGAACAACGTCACCGTCAAGGGCGATCTCATCGTCGGCGGCGGCAACGTCACGCTCGACGGCGTGACCGCGCTCAACCTCATCGTTTCCAACCCGATTGGCATCAAGCCGACCGTCATCGCGACCGGCTCGACCAACATCGGCTCCACTGAGGTCCAGTCCTCCGCTTCGCTCTCTGAGAGCGGTCTGTCCGCGAACGCAGGCGGCTTCTCCGACATCTCCGTCACCGGCGAGGGCACGAACCTCTCGCTCGACGCTTCGGTCTGGAATCTGGATACCAAGGCCGCTTCCACCATCGTCACCACCGGCAGCACGCTCATCAGCGAGCTGACCGCGGACGCAAAGACCACCGTCACCGGCAACGGCTCGGTGCAGACCGCAAAGCTGAACGCGAGCGGCTGCGAGCTCGTCATGCAGCCGACTGAGGTACAGCTCGCGAGCGGCGTCACCGCCACCATCGCAGGCAAGTCCGCAGCCTCCTCGACGAGCGTTTCGGTCTCCCCGTCCACCCTGTCCATCGACATCAACAACAAGGACAACATCGCCTTTTCCTACGAATTTCTGTTCAATGCGGACAAGAATGACCTGACCCGTGTCACCGTCGGCGGCAAGAACCTGCGTCAGGGCACGGATTACAACATCCTGTCCGACAAGAACGGCATCCGCGTCTACAGGACCTACCTGTCCACCCTGTCCGTCGGCACCTACACCGCCGAGCTGAACTTTGAGGACGGCACCAAGGCCGCCATCGGCATCGTCGTCAGCAACTCCTCGCTCAGCGCGGTCAGCCCCTCGCAGGTCACGTTCGACAAGTATGACGGCTCGGCAAACTATGGCGATGTCACCGTAACGCTCAGCCTGCCGTCCGGCACCCTGCTCGACACGGTCAAGCTCGGCAGCACGGTCCTCGAGCGCGGCAAGGACTACAACTACAACGCAACCTCGGGCACGGTCACGTTCCTGCGAGAGACGCTTGCCAAGAAGAGCAAGGGCAGCTACACCCTGACCTTCGTTCCCACGCGCGGCTCCTCGTCCAGCTGCACGCTGCTCGTCACGGACTCTGCGCCGGTCAATGAAGTCGCTCCCTCCTCGGTCGATTTCGACGCAAATACCAGCTCCGGCGGCTATCAGGACGTCTCCGTCACCCTCAACCCGGCGGACGGCGCGACCCTCAAGAGCATCCGCGCAGGCGGCAAGACGCTTGAGGAAAACTGGCAGTACAAGGTAGACGGCTCGACCGTCACCATCAGCAAGACCGCTGTCGCCCAGTTCGGCAAGGACGGCGCGACCTACGCGGACTTCACCTTCGTCATGAGCAAGGGCCAGAGCCCAACGCTGCGCGTCAACTACGTCACGACCTACGCGCTGACCGCGAACGTCGTCGATGACCTCGGTCTGCCGATCTCCGGCGCGACCGTCACCTTCACCCCGAACGACGCCGAGAGCGGCACCTCCGCACAGACCCTCGTCACCGACTCGGACGGCAAGGCGACCGTTTACGTCAAGCGCGGCAGCTATACGCTGACGGCAACGCACGAGCGCTTCACCTCGGCCATCACCCAGACCACGAACGTCTCCTCCGGCCGCACGGTCACGATGACCGGCGAGATCCTCGAGACGGTTCAGCTCGTCGTCACCAATGAATACGGCGCTCCGCTTTCCGGCGCGGCGGTATCCATCGGCGGCAAGACCATCACCACCGGCGCGGACGGCACCGCCTCCTTCAGCGTCAAGCGCGGCAGCTATGTGGCGCAGGTGGCCTGCACCGGCTACAAGACGCAGGCTGTTCAGCTTTCGGTCACGGGCTCTCTGCGTGAGCGCGTCAAACTCAGCTAAAACCGCATAAAAAGAAACACCTCCGACAGCTGGAAAGGCATATCGGAGGTGTTTTTATGTTTACAGTATTGTCTTTATTCAGTCGCCCATGGACAGGCCGAGAGCACGCGCCTGCGCGACGATCTCACAGTCGGGCGGCACGGTTTTCAGCTTGCCTGCCACCTCGGAGAGCGGCACGGGTACGATCCTGTCATCGCGCAGCGCGACCATGTTGCCGAACTTTCCGTCGCGGATGAGCTCGGCGGCCGCCGCACCGAAGCGGCTCGTGAGCACGCGGTCCGCCGCACAGGGAGCGCCGCCGCGCTGGAAATGGCCGGGGATGGTCACGCGAATCTCCTGTCCGGTCAGCTCCTTCAGCTCCGCCGCGAGCCGGTAGGACACCGACGGATACGGCATCGCCTCGCGCGCCGCCTTGAACGCCTTTTTGCTCATGGCCGCCTCTTCGCGGCTGACCGCGCCCTCCGCCACCGCGATGATCGAGAAGCGCTTGCCGTTTTTCGCGCGCTTTTCGATGGCCTGCGCGATCTTCTTCGCGGAATACGGGATCTCCGGGATGACGATGACGTCCGCGCCCGAGGCGATGCCGGCGTACAGCGTCAGCCAGCCGGCCTTGTGGCCCATGATCTCGACGATAAACACGCGCGAGTGCGAAAAAGCGGTCGAGTGGATGGAGTCGATGACCTCCGAGGCGATGTTCACCGCCGACTGGAAGCCGAAGGTCAGCTCCGTGCCCCAAAGATCGTTGTCGATGGTCTTGGGCAGCGTCACGACGTTCACGCCGTTCTCGCGCAGCAGGTTCGCGGTCTTGTGCGTGCCGTTGCCGCCGAGGATGACCAGACAGTCGAACCCAGCCTTTTTCACCGTTTTCAGCATTTTATCCAGCTTGGTCTGCTCGCTGTCCTCCTCGGGGCGCTGCATCTGCTTGAACGGCTGACGCGAGGTGCCGAGGATGGTGCCGCCGAGCGTCAGGATGTCCGAAAAGTCGTCCGGCTTCATCTCGTGATAGTCTCCCTCGATCAGGCCGCGGTAGCCGTCGCGGATGCCGTACAGCGTCACGCTGCTGCCCAGCTCGTTATACAGTGTCTTAGCGACACCGCGGAGCGCCGCGTTCAGTCCCTGACAGTCGCCGCCGCTCGTAAGCATTCCGATTTTCATATTCATCGTCCTTTCTCCGCCGGTTTTCCCTGCGGTTTCTGCCCTTTATTATAGGGTATTATGCCGCACAGGAAAAGCGATTTTACATACATTTTGCAATGCGATTTCCGGGCGTAGAATTTTTCTGTCGATTTTTCAATTTTTTGCCGAAAATCTGTTGACAAAGCTCCTTATATGGAGTTATACTGTAGATACAAAAAGAAGATGATGCAGTCGCTTTGACCGCATCTCAAACGATAATAGCAAAACCACCGAAAGATGGCGACGCAAAGCTATAGGGCCTTACCCCTCTGAGAGGGCTGGCAGCCAGCTACCGAAAGGAGATCGCTGGATATGAAGCGGCTTTTTCGTTTTACCTGCGCAGTTTTTGCAGCAGCTGTCCTCTCGATGGGTTTCACCGCAGCAGCAGCGAATGATGTTGTTGACATGAGCAATACGTCCCACGGTTATGTAACCGTTAACTACACCTCGAGCGCAAGCCTTAAGGTCGGCATCCAGTACAACGGCGGCAAGACCGTTTACCGCGACTGCCCGAGCGGCAAGGACGCTTCGTTCTCGCTCGATCAGGGTGACGGCAAGTACACCGTAACCCTGTACCGCAACGTTTCCGGTTCCTCTTATGAGCAGGTTGCCTCCAAGTCCATGAACGTTACCGTCAAGGATCGCTTCGCTCCCTACCTCGTTTCCACCTCGGACGTTCAGTTCTCCAAGGGCGACGCTGTTTCCGCCAAGGCTGCTGAGCTCTGCAAGAACGCCAGGACCGACGAAGAAAAGGTCGTTGCCATCTATAATTACATGGCAGACCGTTACTCCTTCGACACCAATCTCGCTGACGAAATCACCAGCGGCCAGATCACTAAGTACATCCCGGATACCGCCGCTACCCTGAATGGTACCACTGGTATCTGCTACGATTTCTCTTCCCTGTTCGCTGCAATGTGCCGCAGCGAGAGAATCCCGTGCGCACTGACCAAGGGCTACGCCGGTTCCAGCTACCACGCATGGAACAAGGTAAACCTGAACGGCAGCTGGTATCAGATCGACCTGACCTACGCCGTTACCCGTAACGTCAGGAACGCTTCTTCCCTGCACGACTGCGTATCTCCGCTGACATACACGAACACCAGCGATACGCTTACAGTAACCGCAGCGTAACTTTTTCTATTCATTTTGTATACAAAGTGGTATTAGTTCGGCATTTCATGTTGAATTATGGACGCTTATGTATAAATTTAATTGGAGTCGGAATATTTCCCCTCAAGTTTACAGTATTTACTTGCTTGGCGCAGGTATTTATGTTACGATGGGTGTACCGATTCAAAATTATCTGTCTGGTATTACGCAATAATGCTAGCAGATGATGGCTAAAATTGTGCATAATTTATCCAGGAGATAGCGGATGCTGGTAGGCACAACTGGTGAGAACCAATGCCGACAAGGCAAATGGATTAAACGGAGGCTTCTCTCCGCACGGCAGTTGGTTGCTGAAGGCGCGTTGTTACCGTCTTTGTAACGTTATGCGCATGATAAAAAGGGGGGGATCCCACTGAAGATTGAATTGTCCCTGCGTTGTCCAAAAAGATTTTTAATTAACATCTGCGCTATTTGTTAAGGAGCAAGTTGTACAGACAAAGGCACCATCGGTGAAAGCCGATTTCGCAAAGCCAAGGGTCTAAACGGAGTTATTCCGCATGGCAGCCGGTTTCCTAATGCAACTTCTTCATAGTAGTTTTACTATTGAAGGAGGGGTTTTCATGAAGAAAACAGGAAAAAACAATCGTTTATTAGCCAGCATTTTGGCAACATCCATGATACTGACGATGTCTCCGTTTGCTTTTGCGGCAGACGAGACAGAAGAGACGACAATGCAGGAACAGGTTCAGTCTACCGAGAATGAAATTAGTGTGAGTTCTGAAGGGCTCGAGACGGAGAATCAGCCTACGAACGATACTAGTAGCACTACCGACAATCAAGAGAATACTGAGGATGGCGATTCTAATAACGCTGACGGCACTGTTGAGGGCGAAACTTCTACCGAGGATGTTAATGACACGACCGGTGAGGATGGAATTCCTACCGGCAATAGTCCTGACACGCAGGTAGAAACAACGAACGAACCGGAATCGGTCAACGCAGCAAAGATTGGTGATCAGGAGTATTCGACTGTTGATGATGCGATTGCAGAAGCAGATGCCGTGGACACCATTGTTCTGCTCCGTGATGTTAAAGAGAATATTACCATCCATAAGTCTCTGACGCTTGACCTCAACAATCATACGCTGACGGGCACCGGCGATGCGGCGGTTGTAACCATTTCCGGCGAGGATACGGTAGTTACTGTTAAAAACGGTACGGTTACCGGCGGCAACAATCCGCAGAATGGCGGCGGTTTCGCAATCGACAGCGCAGACGTTACGCTCGAAAATCTGACTGTTGAAAATAACGAAGCGGCTGGTACAGGCAATGGCGAAGTCGGCGGTGGTGGTATCTATGCGGAAAGTGCAACGGTATCCATGACGGATGTTAATATCTCTGACAACAAAGCTACCGGCAACTACAGCGATGGCGGCGGCATTCTGATTAAGTGTGGTTCTCTGACCATGGCTGGATGCACCGTTGCTGCAAACATCGCTTCGGACTGTGGCGGCGGTATGCTCGTTGAACACTCTGAACTGGATATCGAGGCGTCTGACGTCACTCGTAATACTGCCCAGAACGGCGCAGGTGTCTATTTCTATGATGCAGTTGATCGTGCAGAAAGTGGTTGCACCGGTATGCATAGTCATTCTATCGATGGTTCGACCATTTCTAATAATATCGCTAAAAGTATCGGCGGCGGCATGTATGTCGGTACAACATCCAATTTGACTCTCCGCAAGTCTAAGCTGTTGAATAACGACGGCGCAACCCAGGGTGGCGCAATCGTAGCTTACAGCGCAGGAACGATTAAACTTGACGATGTTTCGATTTTTGAAAACAAGGCACAGAGTGGTGCAGGTATCTTTGCTATGAGCACTGCTGTCTGCAACACGGACATTCGCCTGCTGAACGGTACGGCAATCGACGCAAATACGGCAACCGGCTATGGCGGCGGCATCTACGCAAATGCAATAGCTAAGGAACTGAATGTCACTGTAACGGACAGCTCTGTCAGCGGCAATACTGCTGCCGGCGGTGCAGGCATCTTCACCTATAAGTCTGGCTCGGCGGTTATCAATGTGGATCTTCAGTCCGGTGCTGAGATGCACGATAATGCAGCGACAGGCATGGGCGGTGCGATTTACGCCTATAATGATGCAAACATCAACATCGCGGCGAACAGCGCAGTGTACAACAACACCGCAAAGACCGCAGGTGATGATCTTCTTCTGAACGGCGCGACCTTCACACTTCCGGCGGCTGAGGCTATGGACGGTGACCGCGTTCTGTCCTCCGACAAAATGGCGATCACTGGCTGGTATCATGACGGCTGGTACAAGTGGGATGCAACTGCAAAAGACGGCACTGGCGCCTATACACAGATTGGTCGCTGGTCGGCTGATACGGCTGATGAGTATACTCCGTCAGAGGACGACACACAGGCCATTTCGCTTAAGGCGGCGCATCCGCTGATGTACACGCTGACATATAATGTTACCGGCGACCTGCCGGAAGGCTATACCGCTCCGGCAACGCAAACACTGGTTGCTAACAACGAGTATACTGTGGCAGATGTACCGGCCAATGTAACCGGTACGAGGGACGGTATCAATGGTACTTTCTCTTTCGCCGGTTGGAAAACGGAGGATGGTACGATTGTAACCGGTACGCAGAAACTGACTGCGAACATTACGCTGTACGGCGTATGGACTTTTACCGCTAAGAAAAGCTCCGGTGGCAGTCATAGTTCCGGCGGCAATAGTTCGAGAGACAACACCGTCATCATTCCGGATGAGGTACCGACCGGTCTGAATGGAGACGATCACTATGCTTACATCGTTGGTTATCCCGACAGCACTGTCCGTCCGCAGAACGGCATTACCCGTGCCGAGGTGGCGACTATCTTCTTCCGTCTGCTGACCGATGAGGTTCGCAATGCAAATTCCACCCAGACGAACAGCTACTCCGACGTTGTAAGCACGGATTGGTACAACCACGCCGTTTCTACCCTGAGCGCTATGGGCATCATCAAGGGCTCGAACGGCAAGTTCAATCCGAACGCGCCGATCACCCGTGCGGAGTTCGCTGCCATCGCAGCTCGTTTTGACGACAACGCCAACACGACCACTGCCGACTTCAGCGACATCGCATCCCACTGGGCTAAGAACGAGATCAGCGCAGCCTCCAACAACGGCTGGATCTATGGCTACACCGACGGCACCTTCCGTCCGGATAACCATATCACCCGTGCCGAGGCTATGACCCTCGTCAACCGCGTCCTTAAGCGTCTCCCTGAGACCGCAGAGGATCTGCACGACGACATGATCAAGTGGAGCGACAACTCCGACGCTTCTCAGTGGTTCTATCTGGCCGTACAGGAGGCTACCAACAGCCACTACTACGAGACCAAGGAGAACGAGTACGAGAAGTGGAGCGAGCTGCGCGAGACTCGCGACTGGACCGAACTGGAAAAGTAAATTTCCACTGCATCCCCCGATTTTATCGGGGGATGTTTATACTGTCGAAAAACTTCGTTTTTCCGACAATATGTGTTCTGACTACGCAGAACACGAGTCGTCCGAAAGTTCCCATGCGGAAACTTTCTCCCTCCAGAGGCAAAAAAACCGAGGCGCATGTCCCCGGTTTTTTTGCGTTTGAAAAGCAAACGCTGTTTCATGCGCGCTGCCGCGCGGCTGCTTCATCCGAGTAAAACAAACGATTTTTGCAGTTTTCCCCCCCGGCTTTAGCCGGGGGATGTTTTTTCTTTCAGCTGAATTCTTGTACATTTTACCGAAATTCCGCAAAACAGGCGGTTATGCTTGTCTTTCCCTGCCCTGCGGTGTATAATAACATCATTCGGCAGAGCTTTTCTGCCAGCAACTACATATACAAGCGAACAGACGGTGCCGCTGAACGATCTCGCTCGGGTCAGCGGTTAAAAGGGAAACAGGTGCAAATCCTGTACGATCTCGTCACTGTAAACGGGGAGCATTCCGCTATTTTATGTCACTGATGCAGCGCATCGGGAAGGCGGCGGCGTGCGCAGATCCGCAAGTCAGGAAACCTGCCGCCTCTGTTGGTACGGAAAGCTTTTTTCCAGGTCACGAGTCATTGACTGTACTGATGCCGCATTTTTCTGCATGATTACAGTCCCTTTCTGCGCGCAAACGCAGGGGGACTGTGTGTTTTCTGTACCCCTTTATGGTTTTCTCCGGTGCGCTTGCCGGAGGGGACAAGAAAAAGGAGGAAACACACATGAAACTCAAGAGACTGGGCGCGCTGCTGCTCTCCGCGAGCCTGATGCTCGCAGCGCTGACCGCCTGCGGCAGCCAGACCACCACGGCCGATGACAAGGCAGAGGACACCAAGGGCGCAGATACCGCTGCGACCGAGCAGGCAGACGACGACGAAAACTACGAAACGGGGGACGCAAGCTTGGATAATCCGCTTAATCAGGACGAAATCGGCGAGAACGAACTGCTGGTCGTCAGCTTCGGCACCAGCTATAACGACAACCGCCGCGAGACCATCGGCGCTATCGAGACCGCAATGCAGAACGCATTTCCGGACTACTCGGTCCGCCGCGGCTTCACCAGCCAGATCATCATTGACCACGTAAACAAGCGTGACGGCGAGGTCATCGACAACGTGACCGAGGCGCTTGACCGCGCAGTCGCAAACGGCGTCAAGAACCTCGTTGTTCAGCCGACCCATCTGATGAACGGTCTGGAGTACACCGACCTCAAGGACGAGCTGGCAACCTACTCCGACTCCTTCGAGAAGATCGCGCTCGGCGAGCCGCTGCTGACCTCGGACGATGACTTCCAGAAGGTCATGAACACGATCGTTGACGCTACCAAGGAGTACGACGACGGCGAGACCGCCATCTGCTTCATGGGTCACGGCACCGAGGCAGACTCCAACTCCGTTTACACCAAGATGCAGGAGACCCTGACCGCAGCAGGCCACACCAACTACTTCGTCGGCACGGTTGAGGCAACTCCGTCCCTCGACGACGTCATCGCAGCTGTCAAGGAAAGCGGCTGCAAGAAGGTCGTTCTGCGTCCGCTGATGATCGTTGCAGGCGACCACGCAAACAACGACATGGCAGGCGACGAGGACGGCTCCTGGAAGACCGAGTTCGAGAAGGCCGGCTTCGAGGTAACGACCGTTGTGGAAGGTCTGGGCAGCCTGACCGACATCCAGAACCTGTTCGTTGCACACGCACAGGCAGCGATCGACTCGCTCCAGTAAGCTTTTTTGATACAAAACATAAGGTCCGGACTGCGAAAGCGGGCCGGACTTTGTTTATCCCACAGAATAAAAGGAGAAAACCAACCTATGAACAGCAAAAAGTCTCTCTTGGCCGCTCTTCTGGCGGCGCTCATGCTCGCCTCCGGCTGCGGCAACTCCGCATCTGAGCAGCAGACCGACACCACCGCGCAGACCGAGGAAAGCAGCACCTCGAACGTCGCGTCCGCGTCCGAAATGACCGAGGTCGAGGACGTCGTTGAGGAGGGCATGACCCCCATTTCCGGCGACAAGGTCAAGGACGGCACTTACAGCGTTACCGTCAGCTCCAGCTCCAAGATGTTCGACATCACCGCGTGCGAGCTGACCGTCGAAGGCGGCAAGATGACCGCGACCATGCACATGGGCGGCAAGGGCTACCTCTACGTCTACATGGGCACCGGCGAGCAGGCCGCCGCGGCAGACGAGGCGGATTACATCCCGTTCACTGAGGAGGCCGACGACACCCACAGCTTCACCGTTCCGGTCGACGCGCTCGATGAGGGCATCGACTGCGCCGCGTTCAGCAAGAAGAAGGAAAAGTGGTACGACCGCACCATCCTGTTCCGCGCGGACTCCCTGCCGACGGATGCCTTTGCGGACGGCGTGGTCACGACGCCCGAGAGCCTGTCCCTTGCGGACGGCACCTACACCGCCGACGTAGCGCTTGCAGGCGGCACCGGCCGCGCCTCCGTTCAGTCCCCGGCCGAGCTGACCGTCAAGGACGGCCAGGTAACGGCAAAGATCATCTGGAGCAGCAAAAACTACGACTACATGAAGGTCGGCGACACGAAATACGACACCGTCATCGAGGATGAGCACTCCACCTTCGAGATCCCGGTCTCCTGCTTTGACTGGGCGATGGCGGTCAAGGCCGACACCACCGCGATGAGCGAGGCGCACGAGATCGACTACACGCTGACCTTTGACTCGGCCTCCATCGCGCCGCTGAGCAAATGAGACGAGCCGCAGCATATCTTGCAGCCGCCGCGTGTCTGACCGGTCTGCTGACCGGCTGCGGCGGCGAAGCGGCCGTTTCGGACACGAACGCGGACGCGCTTTCCAGCCTGACCCCCACCGGCTCGATCGAGCTTTCCTACGCCGAGCAGTTCACGGTCGATACCTATGAGGGCGGTCTGTCGCTCATCACCATCGGCGGCGAGGACCGCTATCTCGTCGTGCCCGAGGGGCAGCAGGCGCCGCAGACCGACACGGACGTTACCGTGCTCCAGCAGCCGCTCGACAGCATCTATCTCGTCGCCACGAGCGCAATGGACTTCTTCATCTCGCTCGACGCACTCGACACCATCTCGCTCTCCGGCACCAAAGCCGATGGCTGGTATCTCGATGCGGCGCGCGAGGCCATGCAGAACGGCGACATCGAGTACGCCGGAAAATACAGCGCCCCGGATTACGAGGCCGTCTGCGACGCGGACTGCGACCTTGCGCTTGAGTCCACGATGATCTATCACACGCCCGAGGTCAAGGAACAGCTCGAACGGCTCGGCATTCCCGTGCTCGTCGAGCGCTCGAGCTACGAGAGCCACCCTCTCGGCCGCATGGAGTGGATCAAGCTGTACGGCGTGCTGACCGGCAGGGAGGAGCAGGCGGAAGCGCTCTACAGCGAGCAGCTTGACGCCCTCTCCCCCATCCTCGACCAGCCGTCTACCGGCAAGACCGCCGCGTTCTTCTACATTACGGCGAACGGCGCGGCAAATGTCCGCAAATCCACCGATTATGTCGCGAAAATGCTCGAGCTTGCCGGGGGAAAGTACATCTTTGACGACCTCACCGACGACGACGCCCGCTCGACCATGAACATGCAGATGGAGAGCTTTTACGCCGGCGCGAAGGACGCGGATGTGCTCATCTACAACTCGACCATCGACGGCGAGCTGCAAACGCTCGACGAGCTGCTTGCCAAAAGTCCGCTGCTCGCGGATTTCAAAGCCGTGAAAACCGGAAACGTCTGGTGCACCGAGCAGAGCCTGTTCCAGTCCGCGATGGGCCTCGGCGGCATGATACAGGACTTTCACGCCATTTTCACCGGCGAAAACACCGATAATCTGCACTATCTGCATCAGCTGACCTGAAAAGGAGGGGAAAACCATGCAGCCTGACCACCGCGCGCGCTACACGTTCGGCTTTGTCCTGCTCGCGGCGCTGCTCGCCGCGCTCATTCTCTGGAACCTCAACACGGGCAGTCTGCACCTCTCCCCGTCCGAGGTCGCGCATATCCTGCTCACGCGCACGGGCGAGAACGCCGCCGTCGTGTGGGAGATCCGCCTGCCGCGGCTCATCGCCGCCATGCTGCTCGGCGGCGCGCTGTCGGTCTCGGGCTTTCTGCTCCAGACCTTTTTCGCCAACCCCATCGCAGGCCCGTTCGTGCTCGGTATCTCCTCGGGCGCGAAGCTGACCGTCGCGCTCGCGATGATCGGTCTGCTCTCGAGCGGCCGCGTCATCGGCTCGACCGGCATGATCCTCGCCGCCTTCTGCGGCGCGATGCTGTCGATGGGCTTCGTGCTCGTGCTCGCGCAGCGCGTGCATCAGATGTCCCTGCTCATCATCGCCGGTGTCATGGTCGGCTACATCTGCTCGGCGGTGACGGATTTCGTCGTGACCTTCGCCGAGGACAGCAACATCGTCAACCTGCATAACTGGTCGCAGGGCAGCTTTTCCGGCATTTCGTGGGACAATGTCCGCGTAATGACGCCGGTCGTGCTGGTCTCGCTCGCGCTCGCCGTGCTGCTGTCCAAGCCGATGAGCGCCTACCAGCTCGGCGAGGGCTGCGCACGCAGCATGGGCGTCAACATCCGCGCGTTCCGTGCCGCCCTCATCCTGCTCTCGAGCGTGCTCTCGGCCTGCGTCGCCGCGTTCGCCGGTCCCATCTCGTTCGTCGGCATCGCGGTCCCGCAGCTGATGAAGGGCCTGTTCGGCACGGCAAAGCCGCTCGTGCAGGTACCGGCGTGCTTTATCGGCGGCGCGGTGTTCTGCCTGTTCTGCGATCTGGTCGCGCGCACGGTCTTTGCGCCCACCGAACTCAGCATCAGCTCGGTCACGGCCATCCTCGGCGCGCCCATCGTCATTTTTATCATGGTGCGCCGCCGCATACACACGCTGTAAGGAGGGAAACGCAATGGCAGACCAGCTTCTCCGCGCGGAGAACATGACCGTCGGCTACGGCGGCGTGCCGCTCATCCGCGACATCGCGCTCAGCGTGTCGGGCGGCGAGATCCTGACTCTCGTCGGGCCGAACGGCTCGGGCAAGTCCACCATCCTCAAGAGCCTCATCCGCGAGCTCGCCCTGCTCGGCGGTACGGTCTATCTGGACGGCCGCGACAGCAGCCGTCTGTCCGCCGCGGAGACCGCGCGCACGCTCGCCGTCATGATGACCGGCCGCATCGCGCCTGAGCGTATGACCTGCTGGGATGTGGCGGCGGCAGGCCGCTACCCCTACACCGGGCGGCTCGGTCTGCTCGGCGCGGACGACCGCGAAAAGGTGCGCGAGGCGCTTGCGCTCGTTCACGCAGAGGAGCTCGCGGACCGCGACTTTACCTGCATCAGCGACGGGCAGCGGCAGCGTGTGCTGCTCGCGCGCGCCATCTGCCAGCAGCCGCGCGTGCTCATCCTCGATGAGCCGACCTCCTTCCTCGACATCCGCTACAAGCTCGAGCTGCTGACCATTCTGAAAAATCTCGTGCGTGAGCGCAGCGTCGCCGTCGTGCTGTCGCTGCACGAGCTCGACCTCGCGCAGAAGATCTCCGACCGTGTCATCTGCGTAGCAAACGGCGAGATCGCCCGGGTCGGCACGCCCGAGGAGGTCTTTACCGACGGCAGCGTGCAGCAGCTGTACGGCCTCACCGTCGGCAGCTACGACGAGCGCTTCGGCAGTCTGGAGCTCGAACCGGTGCGCGGCGAGCCGCAGGCCTTTGTGGTCGGCGGCGGCGGCAGCAGCATCGCGCTCTGCCGCGCGCTCCAGCGGCAGGGCATACCCTTCGCTGCAGGCGTGCTGCACGAGAACGACATGGATTTCCCCGTCGCGCACGCCCTCGCCTGTGAAATTGTCTCCGAGCAGCCCTATCAGCCCATCGGGGATGCGGCGCTTGACCGCGCGCGGACGCTCATGCGCACCTGCCGCCGCGTTTACGCGCCGCTTCACACCTTCGGCCCGATGAACGAGGGCAACCGCCTGCTCATCGAGGAGGCCGCCAAAAACGGCTGGCTGGTCTCTGCAATTTCACCAAAAAAGCCGGACGCGACTTGAAACAGACGGTCTCCTTGTGTTAGAATGGATGTTATGCAAATGCAGACACCATCAAGGAATGCAGTTTTATGTCAAAAAGCGTAAGAAATTCAAAAAAACAGCATAGAAACCGCACGCGCCGCGTATCCTCCAGCCGTGCTGCCGCACCGGCGCACATCAAGCCGCGGCCCGGCCCGACCGTGCGCAAGCGCAAGCGCCGCCAGAGCAGAGCACGCCGCCGTCAGCTGCTCATCGCGGCTGTTCTCGCCGCGCTCATCGTCGCGCTCGTGCATCAGCCGTCCACCACAGACAGCTCGTCCGGGACGGACACCGCGTCGGATGACCGCCCGCTCGAGACCAACATCACGCACGGCCTGATCTCGGATTCGGTCGTGGCCTACCGCGATGTCGTGGCGGACTACGCCGAGCAGAACGACATTTCGGACTACACCGACGTCCTGCTCGCCATCATGCAGGTTGAGTCGGGCGGCGAGCTCGACGACCTCATGCAGTCCTCCGGCTCGCTCGAGCTGCCCTCGGACTCGCTCGAACAGGAGGCCTCCATCCGGCAGGGATGCAGCTATTTTGCGCACCTGCTGCGCCGCGCGGAGAGCGAGGGCTGCGACCTCGACACCGCCATTCAGGCCTACAACTACGGCAGCGGCTTTATTGATTATGTCGCCGAGCACGGCGGCAAATACACGCTCGAGCTGTCCGAAAAGTTCGCACAGCAGCAGTCGGGCGGCGCGACCGTCCCGTATGATAATCCGCTCGCCGTCAAGCGCAACGACGGCTGGCGCTATGCCTACGGCAACATGTTCTATGCAAAGCTCGTCAACCAGCACCTCATAAGATAAAATAGAATAAAAAGAGAGTGCAGAGACACATTTTCCGTGTTTCTGCACTCTTTTTTAATGCGCGCTGTCGCGCAACTACTGCTTTTTCGGAAATATCTTTCGGCGCACGACAAGGTAGCACACCAGATGCGCGACAAACGTCAGCGTCCACGAGATCGGGTAAGAAAGGTACAGCGTAAACAGCGTGTGGTACATGCGGAACACAGTGAATATCCAGATGACGCGCGACAGGCACGCGCCGATGACCGACACGATCGTCGGCATGACCGAATAGCCGAGGCCGCGCACCACGCCCGACGCGACATCCATCATGCCGCACAGGAAATACAGCACGCCGACCACGCAGAAGCGCTGAAGGCCGAAGGCGATGACCTCCGGGTCCTGCGAGTAGATGTGCAGCAGCGGCACGCCGAAGCGGTACGCCACCTGTCCGAGCGCCGCGCCGATGAGCGTAACTAATATCATGCACTGGATGAAAATGCGGTCGATGCGGCGGTACTCCTTCGCGCCGAAATTCTGGCTGGTGAAGCTGATGGACGTCTGATAGATCGCGTACATCGAGATATATACAAATTCCTCGATATTCTCCGCCGCCGTATTGCCTGCGACGGTGATCGCGCCGAACGAGTTGACCGACGCCTGAATGAGGACGTTCGAGACATTGAAAACCACGCTTTGCAGTCCGGCCGGCAGACCGACCTTCATGATGGCGAGCAGTCTGCTGCGGTAAAAGTGCAGATGCTTCAGATCAACGCGGCACATGCCGTTCATGTTCGTCAGGCACAGCACGGTCAGCACAGCGGCAAGGCACTGGCTGAGCACGGTCGCGACCGCGACGCCTGCCACACCCATGCCGAACACGCACACGAACAGCAGGTCGCCCAGAATATTGATGACGCCGCCTGCCGTCAGGAAATACAGCGGCCGCCGCGTGTCACCCACCGCGCGCAGCACCGCCGCGCCGAAGTTGTAGATCATCGACGCAGGCATGCCGACAAAATACAGCCGTATGTACAGCACCGCGCCGTCGATGACCTCGGCCGGGGTTTTCATCAGCGTCAGCATGGGACGCGCCAGAAGCAGGCCGAGCACCACGAGCACAAGGCCGCCGGTCAGACCGGTCAGCAGCGCCGTCTGCACGGTTTCGCTCGCGCTGTCGTACTTCTTCGCGCCGTAATACTGCGCGACCAGCACGTTCGCGCCGACCGAGATACCCATGAAAAAGTTGACGAACAGATTGATGAGCGAGGTCGTCGAGCCGACCGACGCCATCGCGTTCGCGCCCGTGAACCGCCCCACAACGACAAGATCGGTCGC
The DNA here is from genome assembly GCA_963645185.1 of Coprococcus eutactus. Lineage (GTDB taxonomy): Bacteria > Bacillota > Clostridia > Oscillospirales > Butyricicoccaceae > Agathobaculum. The sequence continues at coordinate 20,459 of CAVIRF010000008.1, forward strand.
ATGAAACAGCAGCTGGAGCACGCCTGTCAGGATGAGCGGCAGCGTAAACAGCAGGATACTGCGCAGCAGCGGACCGCGCGTCATGTCCATTTCATACGATCTTTTCATCGCGCCTCACCCTTCTTTTTTCGGGAACAGCTTATGACGGACGATAAAATAGCAGATCATATGAGCGATGACGGTCAGGATCCACGAGATCGGATAGGAAACGTACAGCATGAACAGCGTGTGATACATGCAGAACACGGTGAAGATCCAGATGACGCGGAACACGCACGCGCCGACCATGGACACGAGCATCGGCATGATCGAGTAGCCAAGACCGCGCACAACGCCCGAGCCGACATCCATCATGCCGCACAGGAAATACGTCACGCTGACCACGCTGAAGCGCTGAATGCCGTAGGCAATGACCTCCGGGTCCTGCGAATAGATGTGCAGCAGCGGATCGCCCAGCCGGTACACGCTCTGACCGAGCACGACGCCGATGAGGATGACGAGGGCCATGCAGCGCACGAGGATGCCGTCCACGCGGCGGTACTGCTTCGCGCCGAGATTCTGGCTGGTGAAGCTGAGCGTGGTCTGGTAAAGCGAGTTCATCGAGATGTACACGAAGCCCTCCACATTCGCCGCCGCCGTGTTGCCTGCGACCGCGACCGCGCCGAAGCTGTTGATGGACGACTGGATGAGCACGTTCGAAATGTTGAAGATAACGCTCTGCATGCCGGCCGGCAGGCCGATCTTCATGATCTGCGCAAAGCGTTCCGGATAAAACCGCAGGCGGCGCACATCCAGATGGCACATACCGTCCGAGCCGATCAGGCACAGCACGGTCAGCGTCGCGGAGACGCACTGACTGAGCACGGTCGCGATCGCAACGCCTGCCACGCCCATGCCGAGCACGCACACGAACAGCAGGTCGCCCAGCACGTTCATCACGCCTGCCGCCATCAGGAAATACAGCGGCCGCCGCGTATCGCCCACCGCGCGCAGCACCGCCGCGCCGAAGTTGTAGATCATGGTGGCCGGCATGCCGATAAAGTACACACGCATGTACAGCACCGCGCCCTCGATGACCTCGTCCGGTGTTTTCATCAGCGTCAGCATGGGGCGCGCGAGCACGATGCCGAGCACGACCAGAATGACGCCGCCGACCAGACCGGTCAGCAGCGAGGTCTGCACGGTCTCCTGCACGCCGTCGTAGTTCTTTTCGCCGCAGTACCGCGCAACGAGCACGTTCGCGCCGACCGAGATGCCGATAAAGGCATTGATGAGCAGGTTGAACAGCGAGGTCGTCGAGCCGACCGACGCCATCGCATTCGCACCGGCGAACTGGCCGACAACGACAATATCCGTCGCGTTAAACAGCAGCTGGAGCACGCCCGACAGCAGCAGCGGCAGCATGAAGATCAGTATGCTGCGCAGCAGCGGACCGCGTGTCATATCCATTTCGTAAGATTTTCTCATAGTTCCCTCTTTTTCATAAAAACCCGTATTTCGGTCGGGTTGTCTGCCTGTTTCTGCCTGTCCTCTGGCCAGACAGCGCACTTTCCACTCTTATTGTATCCCCTCGCCGCACATGCTGTCAACCGCTCTTGCATTCCGACCGGAATAGTGGTATATTATTGGTTAGATAGAACTAACCAAAGGAGTGTAATATATATGTATCAGACGACTGTTGGCGTGGACGGCATGATGTGCGGCATGTGCGAGGCGCATGTCAACGACGCGGTCCGCAAGGCTTTCCCGGTGAAAAAAGTCACCTCCTCCCACGGCAAGGGCCAGACCGTCATCCTCTCCGAGCAGGCGCTCGACGAGCAGGCCGTACGCGACGCCATCAACGCGACCGGCTACACCGTAACCTCGTTCCAGTGCGCTCCGCACGAGAAAAAGGGCCTGTTCTCCTTCCTGCACCGGTAAAAAATACAAGGCTGCGGCGCTTTAGCTTTTTGTCTATTTCGGTGTTTTTCGTCTTTTCTCTTGACAATGGACGGCAAACAGACTACAATAATTTCAGTTAGGCCGTGCAAACTTTTGCCTGCGCGGCCTGTTTTTCGAGTATGGGTTAGTTTTAACTAACCCGGTTAGCGAAACATAACCTGTTATTCTGGGCATCTGCCCCTGTCTGGAGGTCTTACCCTTGCTGGAAACACTGCTGGCTTCTGCCGCCGGAGGCTCTCTGTCCGGCCGGCTGCGCCGCATCCCCGTCCGGGACGGCGTGCGTGCATGGGACTTTGACTGCGCCCTGAGCCTCCCCTCGTCGCTGCCTGCGGCGAAGGACAACCGATATCAGATCCTGTTCTGCCGCAGCGGAGCGCTGCGCCTGGAGCTCGCCGTCGGCAAGCAGCTTTTTCTGCATGAGCGCGAGGTGCTCCTGCTCGCCCCCGGCACGGCGCTCCTCCGCGCCACCGTCCCCGACGGACGGCTCGCCGGTTCGCTCGTCGTGATCGAAGCGCCCGAGCAGAACCGCCTGCCGTATGCGCTCGGCTCGCTGCTCGGCGGTCTGTCGCTCGACATCACGCGGCTTGACGAACGCCTGCATGCGCGCAGCGGCTGCGCCATCCTGCGCGGCACGCCGTGGACCGAAACGGTCTTCTCCGCGCTCCAGCCGCTCCAGTCCGAGGAGCGCGGCCGCTACTGCGCGTTCAAGACCGCAGAGCTGCTCTACCTGCTCAGCACGGACAGTCCGCTGCTGCCCCTGCCGCCCGAGGCGCCCGGCCGCGACCGCTATCAGGTCGAGCTCATGCGTCAGGTACGCGACCACATGCTCGCGCATCTCGCCGATCCGCTCACCATCAACCAGCTCGCCGCGCGCTTCCACATCTCCCCCACCGCGCTCAAGGACTGCTTCCGGCAGGCCTACGGCCGGCCGCTGCATCAGTATCTGCTCGAGCACCGCGTGCGCCGCGCCGCCGAGCTACTGAGCGAATCCGGGCTTTCCATCGTGGAAATCGCGTCCGCCATCGGCTACAACAGCGCGAGCCAGTTCGGCGTCGCCTTCAAGCGGCGCTACCATCTCACGCCCTCGCAGTTCCGCCGCATGGCGCACTCGCAGAAGGATTTACGCCGAGATGCGTAATTAGTTAGCCTTGTATAACCGCTTTTCGGCTTGAAATCGAGGTTTTTTGCAACTTTTGTCCGTTTGGGATAGTTTTCTGTCTGTTTCCAGTAGACATCGTTTTTATTTTGTGATAATCTTTAGAAACAAACAAAGACAACGTGAACGTCCGCGGCAAAACAGCACGGCGTTCCCAAATATTTTCTGCTTATTTGATTTCAGGAGGAATACATCATGAAGACTATTTACAAGAACATTGCACTGTTTGTTGGCGGCTCCCTGTTCGGCTCTGCCGGCGTAAAGCTCCTCGGCAGCAAGGACGCGAAGAACGCTTACACCCACGCTACCGCAGCTGTCCTGCGCATGAAGGACTGCGTTATGCACACCGTTGACACCGTTCGCGAGAACGCTGACGACATCCTGAACGCTGCAAAGGACATCAATGAGCAGCGTGCTGCTGAGGCAGAGGCTGCCGCAGCTGAGATCGAGGACTGCGCAGAGGAGATCGCAGACGAGATCGCTGCTGACGCTGCACCGGCTCAGGCGTAAGTTACACCGCACGATCAAGCAAAAGGGGGACGAAACGTCCCTCTTTTTCCATCTTTCCCAGGTTAAATGGAGGTAACTCATCATGAAAGCATTCATTCAGCACGAGAGCCGCGGTCGGCTGCGTGTCCGGATGCACCAGTATCGCATGTCGCTCGAGCAGGCTGACCTGCTCGAAGCCTATCTGCTCAATCAGCCGGGCGTCAAGTCCGCCGCAGTTCACGAGCGCACCTGCTGCGCGACCGTGTGCTACACCGGCTCTCGTGCAGACCTGCTGCACGCCATCGGCCGCTTTGACTATCAGTCCCCGGCCGTCACCGCGCTCGCGCCGCAGCACAGCGGCCGCGCCCTCAACCGCGAATATCAGGAAAAGCTCGTGACCATGGTCGCCGTCAAGGCTGCCTGCACGCTGTTCCTGCCCACGCCGCTCCAGATCGTCCGCACCATTTACATGGCGGTCCCGTTCCTGTGCCGCGGCCTGCGCCGCCTGCTGCGCGGTCAGCTGCGTGTCGAGGTGCTCGACGCCCTGTCCATCGGCGTCTCCATGGCGCGCCGCGACTTCGGCACCGCCGGTTCGGTCATGTTCCTGCTCCAGCTCGGCGAGCTGCTTGAGGAATGGACGCACAAGAAGTCGGTCGACGACCTCGCGCGCACCATGTCGCTCGGCGTAGACCGCGTATGGCTCCAGAAGGACGGCACCGAGGTTTCGGTTCCGCTGTCGCAGATCGCCTCCGGCGACCGCATCGTTGTCCGCACGGGCAGCGTGATCCCGTTCGACGGCGAGATCATTTCCGGCGAAGTCGCTGTCAATCAGGCTTCGCTCACCGGCGAGTCCGTTCCGGTCGTCAAGCGACCCGGCGCAAAGGTATTTGCCGGTACGGTCATCGAAGAGGGCGACTGCGTGATCGAGGTGACGCAGCAGGCCGGTGAAAGCCGCTACGACAAGATCGTTTCCATGATCGAGCAGTCCGAGCAGCTCAAGAGCGCCGCAGAGAGCCGCGCGTCCCGTCTGGCGGACAAGCTGGTTCCCTACACGCTCGCTGGCAGCGTGCTGAGCTACGCGCTCACGCGCAACGTCACCCGTGCGCTGTCCGTCCTCATGGTCGACTTCTCCTGTGCGCTCAAGCTCGCCATGCCGCTCGCGGTCCTGTCCGCGATGCGCGAGGCAAGCACCTATCATGTCACCGTCAAGGGCGGCAAGTTCCTTGAGGCGCTGTCCGAGGCGGACACCATCGTCTTTGACAAGACCGGCACGCTGACCCACGCCTGCCCGGTCGTTGCGGACATCATCCCGTTCGGCGGCCACGAGGAGAACGAGATGCTGCGCGTCGCTGCCTGCCTCGAGGAGCACTTCCCGCACTCCATGGCGAACGCAGTCGTCCGCGCCGCGAAGGACCGCAATCTGGCGCACGAGGAGATGCACTCTGAGGTGCAGTACATCGTCGCGCACGGCATTTCGAGCACGGTAAACGGCGAAAAGGTCGTCATCGGCTCGGCGCACTTTGTCTTTGAGGACGAGTCCTGCACCATCCCCGAGGGTGAAAAGGAGCTCTTCGACGCGCTCGACCCGGCATATTCTCACCTGTACCTCGCCGTCGGCGGCGAGCTCGCAGCCGTTATCTGCATCTCCGATCCACTGCGCGAGGAGGCCTGCGCAGTCATGAAGTCGCTGCGCGCCCTCGGCATCAAGCGCACGGTCATGCTCACCGGCGACAGCGAGCGCACCGCAAAGGCGATCGCGGAGCAGGTCGGCGTGGACGATTACCGCGCTGAGGTCCTGCCGGAGGACAAGGCAAGCTTCGTCGAGGCAGAGCGCAAGGCCGGCCGCACGGTCATCATGATCGGCGACGGCATCAACGACTCCCCGGCCCTGTCGGCGGCAAACGTCGGCATCGCCATCAGCGACGGCGCTGCCATCGCACGCGAGATCGCGGATGTCACCATCGCTGCGAACAGCCTGTTCGAGCTCGTCGCGCTGCGCCGCATCGCACAGCGCCTCATGCGCCGCATCCACGCGAACTACCGCTTTGTTATCGGCTTCAACGGCTCGCTCATCGGTCTGGGCGTTGCAGGCATCCTCATGCCGGCGACCTCCGCGATGCTGCACAACCTTTCTACCGTTGCCATCAGCCTGCGCAGCATGACCAACCTCATGCCTGCCGGCGAGGCGGAAAAACTAGTAAAGTAAACACAAAACCACAAACGCTGCACAGAATTTCATCTGTGCAGCGTTTTTTCATCTGTTTTCACACAGGAAAGCAGTCGCGCGGCAGCGCGCATTAAAAAGCGTTTGCTGTGCAAACGCAAAAAAACCGGGGGCGTGTACCTCGGTTTTTTTACTTCTGGAGGGAGAAAGTTTCCGAATGGGAACTTTCGGACGACTCGTGTTCTGCGAAGTCAGAACACAGATTGTCGGCGAAACGCAAGTTTCGCGACAGTCTCAAACGCCAAAACCGCACCCTTTCGGATGCGGTCTGGTAAAGAAGAGAGAGAGAGTTTTTCAGATTTTAAGCTTATCTGCATCTTGCAGAGAGAGGTGATAAATTCAAATTAAGAGTGATGAAATACGTGCTTTAAGCTCTTCCGTTGAGCTTTTCGAGATACGGCACGATGTCCGCGATCTTCTCGACCACGTGATCGGGCTGCCATACGCTGTCTACGCCCTCGTCCTTCTGGGAGGAAAGGAACGAGCGGATCTGGATGGCGGCACCGAAGTGCATGCGCTTCGCGCCGATGACGTCGCGAGAGAGCGTGTCGCCGACATAGGCGCACTCCTCAGCCTTTGCCTTCATCTCGCGCAGCGCGATCTGGAAGATGCCCGGATGCGGCTTGCGGTAGCCGGTGACGCTCGAGAGCGTAACGTCCTCAAAGTAGTCGCGGATGCCGTAGGCCTCCAGTACATCGAATACCGAATACAGCGAAGCGGTGTTCGAGATGACGCCCAGACGGTAGCCCTTGTTCTTCAGTTCCTCGAGCGCCTCCTTGACGCCCGGACGGAGCTCACGATGGTAATACGTGACCTCCCACATGCCAGCCATATCCTCGGCATAGCGTGCGATCTTTTCCTTGTCCAGATCAAACTCGGACAGGTAATACTGCGGCCAGATCTCCTCCGGCTTGAGCTCGAGCGCATTGCCCTCGCTCCACTGTTTGTATTTGCGGATACCGCTGTTGAGTTTGTTCCAGAAGCTGATCTCGTTGCTGCCGGTCACCATGTCGTGCTCCTGCAGGTAGGTCAGCAGCTTGCGTGTTACGGTCTGAATGGTTTGGTCATTGTACCAGATATCCTCGAGAGTGCCTCCCATATCAAATAATACGGTGTTAATCAAAGCAGCTCCTCCTTATTTGTGTAATTGCAGAGAGGCCCATACAACATTGTGATCGCTCAGCTCGGGTTCGGCGAAACGTGCCAGCGCGCCGCCCTCCTTCGCGAAATCGATGTCTGCCGTGACGGTCGATACCACACGGCTGTCCTTTGCGACAAAGCCGCGCGGAATGATCCAGTCCAGACGCATCGCGAGGAAATTATCCTCGCCGACCGGCTTGCGCCGTGTCAGACGTCCGTCGCCGGATGCCGTTCTCCAGGCGTAGCCTGCGTCGCCGCAGGCCGTCAGGAGCGGCTCAAACGTGTCGATCTTTACAATATTGTCGGCAAGCTCTGCCGGATGATCCGCCAGATGACGGATGCAGTCCTTGTCTCGTCCGTCGAATGTGTTGGTGTTCAGGTCTCCGCCCAGAATGACCGGCAGGCCGGCAAACACACGCTGTACCTCGTCCAGTACCGCCTGCATCTGCACCCTGCGGCCCTCGCCGTCCGTCCGGTTTTCCAGATGGATGGACGCAACGCCGATCTCCCTGCCGTGCACATCGAGCTTCGCGAGGATCGCGCAGCGGCCGCCGATGCGTTTCTGACGGTCGTTGTACCAGTTGTACTGCTCGGGCAGGCGGAACACCTCCGCCCACTTGACGGGCCAGCGCGAGAACACGGCGTTTCCGTGGAAGCCGAGGGCGGCATCTTTGAGCTCGATGAACTCCAGTCCGAACACATAGCTCAGGCCAAGTGCCTTTGCGACTTCTTCCGCGGTGTTTTTTTCGCCGGAACGCGCAGCGCCGAAATCAAGCTCGTTTGCGAGAATGAGATCAAAGGGCTGAAGCGCCGGATTATCTTTCAGAAACTCGATCGCCTCGTCGATATGTACGCCGCGCTCCATGTTGAACACCATCGCGTGCACCTCAGCGCACGCAGGCGGCTCGGAAGCCCACGTATCGACGATGTCGGCCTCGGAGAACTGCGCGATATCGCGCATGACGCTCTCCTGCGTTTCCTGCTCCAGACGGGCCGCGAAACGGGCCGCCTGTTCTTTTTCCAGTTTAATCATTGAATTCCCCCCGCACCATCAGCGGCGCAGGCTTTCTTTGCCGCGCAGCTTGAGATAGATCGTCCATGCTGCGAGATTGCCGACCAGGATCGGCAGCAGCGTGTAAAGAAGAGTGACATATACCATCATGCCGCGGAGATCCGCTTCGAGCTGCGTCGATGCGACCAGAAACATGATCGTGATGACCGGCAGGCTTGCGAAGCTGTACGGCACGATGCGCTTATCCGGCAGCAGGAACAGCACGCAGCAGACTGCGGTGCCGATGACTGCGATGATGAAGCAGTGCAGCACGGTTTCCGGCATTCCGCCGCCAAGCGGAAGCAGGTTGTGCAGCGGCTCGGTCAGTAGCGCGTAGGCGCCGCCGAACACGAGACAGAACAGCAGGTCAACAAAGAAACACGTCACTGCCATCGGGCTTTTGCGTTTTCCTTCCTTCGTCAGAAACAGCGACATAACAGGTAATCTCCCCTCTTATCTCGTTGCGGCAGGGTTTTTAAGCCCTGCCGCGTTCGAGATCAAAACATGCGATGAAAAATTTCAGGTGTGGTTATCAGCCCAGAAGAGTCCAGAAATCGCGGACAGGGTTGATGTTTTCGTAAATATCGGTAACGTTAAAGTCGGATACGTGCAGCTCGGAGTACGGGGTGGAACCCTCTGCCGGCTCGATGTCGTTGCGTACCGGCCAGCCGCCGAGCGTGTTGAAGTACTGGTAGCCGGACAGGTCGCCGTCAACGCCGCCCATCATGAAGCGGATGAACAGCTTGGCTGCGTTCGGATGCTCGCACTCGCCTACTACATACAGGGTGTTGATCGCCGGGATACCGGTGGTCGGCTCGAGGTTGACCGGAGCCAGGCACCAGCCGTTGTCCTCGTTCTTGCGGAGCTTGGAGGATGCGCAGAAGCCTACCGGCGGGTTGGTCTGACCCTTGGTGCCAACGGACTCAGCTATTTCGTCAGAGGAGGAGGTGAAGATCGGCTCGTTGTCGTGCAGACGCTTGAGGAACTCATAGCCTGCGTTCTCGCAGCCGTCGGACAGAGTCAGCTCTTCGCCGTACAGTTCCTTGTAGGACGCTGCCAGCTCATCTGGAACATCGCCTACGCAGAAGCCGGTAATCCAGGAGCCCCATGACAGGTTGTCCAGCGGATTCTGCATCAGTACGCGGCCCTTCCACTCGGGCTCGGTCACCTGCCAAATGTTGGTGATTGGCGAGCCGTCCGGATATGCTTCGGCATTGTAGAACAGCTGGGTCAGCTCGATGTAAAGCGGAGTCTGGGTCTCGGTGTACCTCTCGTCGATGTGGGACAGGATGTCAGCCGGCTTGTAGTTGTAGAACTTGCGCGCGGTGACATACTCGTTGTACAGCGTTCCGTCCTGATCTTTGGTATGTACAACGTCGGCAACGTGCTGACCTGCATCATACTCACGGGTTACCTTCTCGAGCAGCTCGTTGGTGGAGATGTCGAACGGCTCAACCTCGATGCCGGGGTATTTTTCTGCGAAAGCATTGGCTACCTTGCTCATACGGGAAGAAATCGAGTAGATCGTTACCTTGCCCTCTTCCTTAGCCTTTTCGTACAGCTCTTCGTCGGTCTCGTCGGTGTTGAAGATGCCGGAGGACTCTTCCCATTCGGTCAACTCCAGAGTGCCTGCTGCTGCCGCTGCGTTCGGATCCTGAATGCCGTCGTCTGTGCTGCCGCTTCCGCCGCCGCTCGAAGAGCCGCCTCCTCCGCATGCTGCCATAGAAAGCATCATCGTTGCAGCCAGGATACCTGCCAGTGTGCGCTTGTGCTTTAACATAGTGTTTCCTCCTCTTTATTCCTTCTTTACTCTTTTAGGGGCGGATCAGAGTTTTCCATCCCTTTTTTATTCGATAAGCGTCTCTTTACCGCTTATACAGAATACTTAATAAGGTTCGTGGACTTCTTGTCAAATACGTTGATCTTGTCCAGGTCGATCGACAGATAAACGACCTGATCCGGGTTGTAGTGGGTGATGCCGAGAGCCTTGATGACGAGGGATACGCCGCCGACCTTGACGGTGACGAGGGTCTCGGAGCCTGCCGGCATGGAGGTGTAGATGTGCGCCTCGATGTCCGAGGGAGTCTGACGGGTGGTGTTGATGCTGATCTGCTCGGGACGGATGCCGAGGACTGCGTCGAAGCTCTTTTCCTTCGGCAGCATGTCGGTGAGGTCCTTCTTCGGGAATACCATCTTTCCGAGCGGACTGTTGACGGTCATGTCGTCCGGACCGACCTCAGCCTTGCCGTCCGCGAAGTTGATGGACGGGTTGCCGATGAAGTCTGCGACGTACAGGTTGACCGGGTTGTTGTACAGATCCAGCGGAGGAGCGACCTGAACGATGACGCCTTCCTTGAAGATGGCGATCTTGGTGGACATGGTCAGCGCCTCGACCTGGTCATGGGTTACATAGATCATGGTCGTGCCGGTCTCGATATGCAGGCGCTTCAGCTCGGAACGCATGTCTACGCGAAGCTTTGCATCGAGGTTGGAAAGCGGCTCGTCCATCAGCAGCAGGTGCGGCTCGGAAGCGATCGCACGGGCGATTGCAACGCGCTGCTGCTGGCCGCCGGACAGCTCGGACGGATAACGGTCAACGTACTGGCCGATCTGCATGCGGCCAAGTGCGTCTTCGATGCGGCGGTTTACCTCGTCCTTCGGCAGCTTCTGAATGTTCAGGCCGAAGGCGATGTTCTCACGCACGGTCATGTGCGGCCACAGAGCGTAGGACTGGAATACCAGGTTGAGGTCGCGCTCGCTCGGGGGAGCGAAGTGAGCCTCGGCTGCGTTTACGATCTCCTTGCCGTTCATGAGGATGGTGCCGTTCTGCGGCTTCTCAAGGCCGGATACAACGCGCAGCGTGGTGGTTTTGCCGCAGCCGGAAGGACCGAGCAGCGTCATAAAGTCGCCGTCCTCAATGGTGAGGTTGACGTCCTTCAGAATGTGGTTTTTGCCATAGAATTTATCAATATGCTTTAATTCAATTTTGCTCATTACCCAAACTCCTTTTTCATTTCATCCGGGGGTTCTCTTTTTCCGATGCGGTATCAGCCGCCCATGCTCTTGGCGAGGTCTGCGTCGCCGAAGATGTTGGCCAGAGCGTAAACCAGGAATACGATGGAGAACATTACGATTGCTACGCAGTCAGAAGCCTGCGGAGAGTTGCTGTTCTGGTACTGGAATGCCAGGTACGGCAGAGTAGAGGTCTTCGGGGTCATCAGGAGGATGATCAGGTCGAGTTCCTTCATGATGGAAACGAAGATCAGCATGAAGCCGGAGATAAAGCCGCCCTTGGAAAGCGGGAATACGATGCGGACGAAGCGCTTGAAGAAGCCTGCGCCTGCGATCTCAGCTGCTTCCTCGAGCTCGCCGCCGATCTGCAGCATGTTTGCGGTACCTGCACGGGATGCAAACGGCAGATGCTTGACAACAGAGGTGATGGTCAGCAGTGCGAAGGTGCCGTACAGGGACGGAACCAGCGTAACGCCGCCGATCTGCTGCGGAGTGGAGAACATGGAGAGGAAGATGCCGCCGAATGCGATGGACGGGATCAGATACGGGATGAATACCAGCTGCTCAACAACCTTGCCATGCAGCTTGCCACGGCCCTTCGCGCAGATGTAACCAATGATCTGGCCGAAGATAGTGCCAAATATGCCGTTGACGAAGGTCAGCTTAAGCGAGTTGACGAGAGAGTTGATGAAGTTCGAGTTCTTGAAGATACCCGGCTGGCCTTCCATGACGTTCGCGATCGGATCGCCGATCCAGTAATGCAGCGTGAGGTTGGACAGCGAGTAGTCGCCCTGACGGAGCATGAAGGACTCGAGGATGAGCAGCGCGATCGGCATGATGATACCGAAGATGAAGAACAGGATGAGGATCGCGGTGATGATCGGCTTGTGCTTGCCGAGGCGAAGCGGAGTGGAACGGCCGCCCTTGCCGCCGATGGTGGCGTAGGACTTGCGCGAACCGATGAGCTTCTGGTTGACAAAGACCGAAATGGACGCGATGCAGATCATGATGAGTGCCATTGCGAACGCGGTCTGGGTGTTCTGGGACTTGCTGTTCATGTACAGCTGGCTGGACAGGGTAACGAAGTTGACCTTGGAGCCTAAGTAGTTGATAACGCCGAAGGTACCGATGGCCTTGGAGAAGGTCAGGATGATCGCCGACAGCATGGACGGAAGTACGAGCGGAAGAGTGATCTTGCGCAGGATGGTCGCCTTGCCGGCGCCCTGAATTTCGCCCATTTCCTCAAGCTCGGAGTTGATCGAGTTGAGCGCTGCGGATACGAGCAGGTACGCATATGCGTAATAGTGGAGCGAGAGCACCGCGATGATCGCGACCGGGCCGTATGCCAGCCAGTCGGGAACGTTGATGCCAAGGCTCATCAGGAAGCCGGGGGCACCGCCGATACGCTCGGTCTTGAACATGGTCAGCCATGCCTGAGACTTACACCAGCTGGGGATCATGTACGGGATGATAACAGCCAGCGAGAAGAACGGCTTGAACGGAAGATCGGTACGAACCATCAGCCACGCGAGGATCGAGCCGATCAGGATAGCGAAGAACGATACGCAAACGCCGATCAGCAGCGAGTTGAGCAGCGGCTGAACGAGCATCTGCTTGGTCAGCGAGCTGCCGAGCAGTCGCTGCCAGTAATACAATGTAAAGTCGCCTGCGGCGCCGCCTGCGAGGCGGGCGTCCTTCTGAGCGAGAGTGAACGAGGTGGAGATCATGTCCAGCAGCGGGAGCACGATCAGGTAAGTCAGCAGCACGATCGCAATCAGTACGATTACGTTGTAGGGGTTGGTAACAACCGCCTTGATCTGGTTTTTCAGACGTCTGGACTTGGAATAGTTCTGATCCTTTGGTTTCATTCTATCAAGTTCCCTCCTTCAGCTTACGATTAAATTCTTCCACAGCCGGAAGGATCTCGGCGAGCGTCTTGATCTCGACGTCGGCCTTGTATCCCATGCCGCGGTATTTTTCGTCTTTGTGATAGATGCGGGGGTTATCGATCTGGATCATCAGGGGCCATCCGGCGTTGCTGATGCCGCGAACGTCGCGCGAGATCGTGTCTCCCACGTAAGCGGCCTCCTCCTTCGGGATGCCCATTTCTTTCAGCGCAATGTCGAAGATCTCAGCTCTCGGCTTGCGAATTCCGCATACGCTGCTCATTGTCAAGGTTTCGAAATACTGTCTGACGCCGTGCTCCTCAAGGATGCGCGGTACAAACGTGGTGCTCATGATGTTGGAGATGACGCCGAGGCGGTAGCCTGCGTCCTTGAGACCCTTCAGTGTCTCCTCCAGACCCTCGCGCTTCACGATGTGCTTGCGCCAGCGGTCGAACATGTAGCAAAGGTCTTCGCCGAGGTCGGCGAGCTTTACTTCGGGGATGTGGAAGTCGGCCAGGAAGAATTCCTGCCAGATCCGGTCGGCCGGTATCTCGATCAGCTCTTCTTCCGTATATGCCTTGTAAGCCTTTGCACCTTTATTGATGTGCTCCAGCAGCTCTTCAGGGTTTTCCGCCGTGCGGATGTCATGTTCCTCCAGATACCTCCAGAGGCGCTCCTTGTAGTCCCGGTCACTTTCCGGCGTGGCGTCCTGTGTGTGCACCGTGCCGCCGATGTCGAAGAAAACCGCTTTGATCATAACAGCTCCCCTTTTTCCTACTCTTTCTGTCTGCACTTTTACTCTTTTCTTTTTAGTCAGGTTTTACGAAAAACTTTACGCAAACGTTTTCGTTTCATGCCCATACCTTATCACCTTCTCGCCCTGCTGTCAATACAATTCCTGCATTTCCCCCATTTTTCACGAAAGCTCACCATCAGATTTTGTGAAGATTGTACAGTTGTATTTTTGTTTTTCATACGCTATACTGTAATCAACGCAAACGTTTTCGTAGTAATTCGAAAAGAGTGATTGCTATGAAATACGATCTGATGTTGATCGGCCCTGCTACGAGGGACGTTAATATCGACTATACCGGAAAAGAAGTCCACGAAATCGGCGGTGCCGTCTTTTTCTGTGCCGCAGCAGCCAAGGCAGCTGGCGCAAACCTTTTCGCCGCCGTCAAGATCAACCCAGACGACACCGATATTATTGATGCGTTCAAACTGGACGGCGACCACGTTGCCATTCTGCCGAGCGAGACCACCACTCTCATGCAGAACACCTACTTCACCGCCGACCGCGAGCGCCGCAAGGCGGAATGCCTCGCCCAGTCAGGCCCCATCACCCCGGATCAGATCCCCGAGGTCGACTGCGGACTGTATCATCTGGCCGGCCTGCTGTACGGCGATTTCCCGAACGAGCTGATCGTCGAGCTGAAAAAGCGCGGCAAGGTCTCCGCCGACATTCAGGGCTTCCTCCGTCATAACGAGGGCGGTCTGATGAACTTCCACGACTGGTCGGACAAGCTCGAATACCTGAAATACTTCGATTTCCTCAAGACCGACGCCGCAGAGGCTGAGATCCTCACCGGCCTGACCGACCGCCGCGAGGCTGCCAAGCAGCTGTACGCATGGGGCGCAAAGGAGATCCTCATCTCCCACAACAGCGAAATGCTCGTCTACGACGGCAATGATTTCTTCATCTGCCCGGTCAAGGCGCGCAACCTCTCCGGCCGCACCGGCCGCGGCGACACCACATTCGGCGCTTACCTTGCAAAGCGCATGACCGGCAGCCCGATTGCGGAGGCTCTGCTCTTCGCTACCGCAGCCGTCTCGCTGAAGATGGAAGCCCCCGGTCCGCTATCCGCGTCCGAAGCCGAGATCCAGAAGTACATCGACGAATTCTACGCTTAAATTTTACAGCAATTCGGCCATCATTTTTCACAAAAATCACTGAAATCCCAGCGTGAACGGCTTAATCCCTTGTCTTTCACCTGCAAATACGCTATCATTAAGGCAGTACCCTGTATACTTCCGAAGAGACGGAGGTAACGGGTATGGAACGATCCGTACGATCAAGGAAGGAAGCTGCAAGCCATATGCGCCATGTAACCATTAAAGATATCGCCCGAATCGCAGGCGTCTCCACTTCGACTGTGTCCCGCGCTCTCAGCGGTTCCAAGGAGCTGAGCGAGGCGACGCGCGAGCGGATCGTAAAGATCTGCAACGAACAGAGCTATCGCGTCAACGCGCTTGCGCGCAGCCTCATCCGCAGCCGTACCAACGTCATCGGTCTCATCGTTCCCGAAGTGACCAATCCGTTTTATGCCGAGGTTTCGCTCGACATCGAAACGCGCGCCCGTGAGCTGGGCTATAACGTCATGCTGTGCAACAGCCAGCAGGACCCCAAGACCACCGAGGAGCTGTTTGGTTTTCTCATCAGCCATCAGGTGGACGGCATTATCCTCGCCAATTCCCACAGCGACGCGCCGCGCTGGATCCAGCAGTTCGCGCCGCATCTTCCGACCGTGCTCCTCGGCACGCCTGCCTCTCTGAGCGGCGACGAGGTCAACTCGGTCAGCATTGACAATCTGGCAGGCGGCCGCCTTGCGGCGGAATACCTGCTGTCGCTCGGCCATCGGAACATCGCCTACCTCGGCCACCGTTCTGACAGTCTGACCCATCAGCTGCGCCTGCGCGGCTTTATGGAGGTGCTCGGAAAGGTCGGCCTCACGCCCACTGTCATCGAGAACACCGCAGATTCCTCTTCGATCGGCGCCGGCTATGAGCTGAGCCGCAAGCTGTTCAACGAGGGCTGCCCCCATACCGCCATTTTCGCCGCGGCCGACTCGATCGCCCTCGGCACCATGCAGGCGGCCGACGAATTCGGCATTTCTATCCCGGACGACCTTTCGCTTCTTGGCTTCGACAATATCATCTATTCGTCCCTGCCCAAGATCACCCTGTCCACCATCGACCAGAGAAAGTCCCTGCTCGCAGAGGCTGCGGTCGATATCCTCACCCAGATCATCGAATCCGATGAACGGGATGAGTTCACCCACCGCATGATCCGTCCGGCGCTTATCCGCCGCTCTTCGTGCGCATCCATCGTCGACTGAGCGAGAGCAGACTCGCACGGCACAGGACGAACTTCACACACTCGTCTCTTTCTCACACACACTCACTTCACACACCACATGCTGCCGCGTGATCCTGCAAACGCTTTTTCTGAACCATACCAACCTTTTGAACAGCTCGCCCCGACCGGCAACGGTTCAAAGAACACAAGCTGCCGTTCCTGCGGCAGCCTTTGTTTTGCCGCAAAAGCGCTGTTCGCTCCCGAAAAAAGGAGAGATAACCATGTACAAAATCGAAACGCACCTCCACACGACCTATATCTCCCACTGCGGCTGGCTCGGCGCGCAGGCCATCATGAAGGCGTACTCGGCTGCCGGCTATGATGCCATCTGCGTCACCGACCACTACAACCGCGAGTGCTTCGACTACGCCGACATTGACCTCACCACCCCCGGCAGCAAGACCTATGACTTTCTGCTCGGCTACCGCCGCCTCAAGCGCGAAGGCGAAAAGTACGGCATCCGCGTTTACGCAGGCGCAGAGCTGCGCTTTGACGGCTCCTCGAACGACTATCTGCTCTACGGCTTCCACGACGAGCTGCTTGCCGACCCTGACCGCGTCATGCGCGAGGGTCTGGAGGCGTTCGCACCCAAATACCGCGCGGACGGCGCGCTGCTCATTCAGGCGCATCCCTTCCGCGGCAAGTGCACCCCGGCCCCGGCTGAGCTGCTCGACGGCATCGAGGTTCTCAACCTCAATCCGCGTCATGACAGCCATAACGACCTCGCACTCGCTTACGCGGAGGAGCATCACCTGTTCATGACCGCCGGTTCGGACTGCCACCGCCCCGGCGACGAGGGCACGACCGGCATCCTCGCCGAAACGCTTCCCGAAGATACCTTCGGCTACGCCGACCTCATCCGCTCGGGCAAGTACACCATTATCCGCCCGGAATAAAAAATTCAACCATTCTCCTTCTCTTGCATATCACTCGCTGAAGGACGGGCCGCAAGGCCCGTCCTTTGGTTTTGCACGAAAAAAGCCTTCCCGTTTTGCCGGGAAGGCTTGATTTTTACTTTATATACTTCTTAAAAACCTTTGTAAATAACACTACTTTATCAATTACCTCATTCATCAAAGCGTCGTAATTTGAATGGTCATCAAAATGCAATCCCGGAATGCGATACATTATTCTTGATGCCTTTTTCTCGTCTAATCTTTGCCAGTCGAGCTGCAAACCGAGCTCTGATTCAATCTGCTGCTTATTGCTGCTCAACTCATCAAACAGAGTTTTGTTATTATTTATATATAGCTCTATTCCTATACAATCCTCTTTATTTACCAGTGTAATTGCCACATGAGCTGTGCTTACCCCCATTGCTACATCATACCAATGATTTGTTGTGGCTTTTCTTACATTGAATGGTTTGCCTCTTTCGATAAGCACCTCATTAAATCTAGTCCAAAATGCCAGTCTTTCAGATTGAGTTTTATTTAATTCTCCCGAACCGACCTGTACCTTTGCATTTTTGATGAAATCATTCGGTTTTTCCACGACTTCAAATTTTGGTGCATATAAAGAATCACCGATTTTATATGCATGTATCTCAATTAAAAAGAAATTGATATTTTTATTGGTATTATTATTCAGCCACTCGATCGCACTTCTATGTTCTTCGCGTGCTTCTTTTACAATCCATACGATCACATTTGCATCTAATCCGGAAGCATATGTAACAATCTTGCCCAGATGATCATGATTTGATGCCTCAAGCTGGTTCTCAATAATCACCTTCTGGCCAGTTGTTTCATCGCTGGCCACCAAGTCGCAACGATATGAGCCGACAAACACTTCTTTTTCAACATCTACCAGTGTCAGTCCCAAAACTTCATTTAACAGCTCTATATTTTCAGCTTTGGCCAACCAATTCGAAAAATCATATTGTTCATGGCTCCACAATTTTCTTACATCGACTTCTTCAAGCCTTCCTAATTTTATTGTTGACATTGTTTCACCGCTCTCTGCCGTTGCTCTGCATAAATTCAAGATCTTTTCGTCAAAAGTGCGACGGTCTCAACTTCATTGCCTGTACTGTTGACAAATAAAACTCCACTTTCTCCATCATAGGTTACGGGGAATGTAAAGTGGATGGTTTTAATAAGATGACCGCCAGCGCGTTTCCCTTTCGGGGTATTATAGATTTCGATGGAAGAAATCATGGCTCGCAGAAGTGATTTCTTGTCCTCTGCTTCCATTACATCATAATACTTGGAAAAGCCCTCCAGCATCTCGAAAATGGCTTCCTTTGTCATGGTGGATCTACGCAATGTTGAATTCTTGCAATCATCTCCGGATCAAGATTCAGTGCCATCAGCTTTTTTCGGAGTTCCTGATTTTCTGCTCGGAGCGCATCACGCTGGCTGCGGCAATTGCCCAGGTCACCGGCCGTGAGATGGTTGGCTCGCAGATAGCGCACAGCTTTTGAGAATGCGTCCAGCTCCGGCTTATGCTCGGCAGCATATTTCGTTCTGGCCTTTTCAAAGCCCTTCTTTGACTGTGCGTAGATGGGCGAATACTTTTTGAAATTC
>CAVIRF010000009.1:0-30255 GCA_963645185.1 Coprococcus eutactus
ACGAGCACGACACCGGTCTGCGCATGATCCTGAACTTCGGCCACACCATCGGCCACGCCGCCGAAAAGCTCGGCAACTACGTTGACCTTACCCACGGTCAGGCCGTTGCGGTCGGCATGGTCGCGGCGATGCGCCTGTCCGCCATGCTCGGCAATGAGGACCTGTCCGAGCGTCTGATCGGCATCCTCGAGCATATCGGTCTGCCGACCGAGCTGAAGTACGGCCGCGAGGACATTTACCGCTCGCTGCTGTCCGACAAGAAAAAATTCGGCGCGACGATCAACTTCATCCTCGTCCGCGAGCCGGGCCGCGCGGAGATCACCCCGATCGACGCAGAAAAGCTGCACGAGTACGTTCTGAAACTGTAAGGAGGGCGAAACATGGGTTCCACCTGGGGAAATGCAATCAAAATATCCATTTTCGGCGAGTCGCACGGCGCAGGCATCGGCGTTGTCATCGACGGCTTTCCGTCCGGCGTCACGTATGACGAAGCGTTCGTGCTGCGCGAGATGGAGCGCCGCGCGCCGGGCCGCAACAAGCAGTCCACCGCGCGCAGGGAAGCCGACAGACCGGAAGTTCAGTCCGGCATCTACAACGGAAAGACCACCGGCACGCCCATCTGTGCCGTCATCCGCAACACCAACCAACGCTCGGGCGACTACGCCGAGCTCGCCGCGCAGCCCCGTCCGGGTCACGCGGACTACACGGGCATGCTGCGCTACAAGTCCTTCAACGATCCGCGCGGCGGCGGCCATTTCTCCGGCCGTCTGACCGCTCCGCTCGTGTTCGCCGGCGCGCTGTGCAAGCTGTGGCTGCGCGAGCAGGGCGTTACCGTCGGCTCGCACATCCAGTCCATCGCGCAGATCCAGGACATGCCGTTCGACGACGTTGAAGTGACGGGCGAGCAGCTCGACGCGCTGCGCGAGCAGGAATACCCGGTCAGCAATCCCCGTGCGCTCGACGCCATGCTCGCGGCCATCGAGGACGCGCGCGAGGAGCAGGACTCGGTCGGCGGCGTCATCGAGTGCGCAGCTGTCGGTCTCCCGGCCGGCATCGGCAGCCCGATGCTCGACAGCGTAGAGAGCCGCCTATCCTCCATTCTGTTCGGCGTTCCGGCCGTCAAGGGCGTGGAGTTCGGCGCAGGCTTCGCCTTTGCGGCGCTGCGCGGCTCTCATGCCAACGACCCGTTCTATGAGGAGAACGGCGTGGTCAAGACCGAGACCAACAACAACGGCGGCGTGCTCGGCGGCATCACGAGCGGCATGCCGCTCATCGTCCGCGCCTGCATCAAGCCCACCCCGTCCATCGGCATGGCGCAGGACACGCTCAACATCCGCACCGGCAAGGTCGAGCCGCTGTCCATCCACGGCCGCCACGACCCCTGCATCGTCACGCGCGCCGCGCCGGTCGTCGAGGCCGCATGTGCGGTCGCTCTGGCAGATCTTCTGAGGGAGGCAAATGGTTATGCGTGAGCTTGCATCCATCCGCAAGGACATCAATTCGGTCGACGCCGCCATCCGCGAGCTATTCCTGCTGCGTATGTCGCTCGCGCATGAGGTCGCCGAGACCAAGGCGCAGTCGGACGACAAGATCTACAAGCCCGACCGCGAGGCCGAGATCATCGAAAGCCGCTCGGCCGGCATCCCCGAGGAGCTTCGCCTCAAGTACGTCGCTCTGCTCCAGAGCATGATCCGCGCGAGCCGCGAGTGTCAGTACAGCGAAATCCTTCGCCTCAATCCTGAAAAGTTCCCGTTCCACCCGGAGCCCGAGATACTGAAGCCGAAAACCGTGTTCTATCAGGGTGTTCCGGGCGCTTATCAGGAGCTCGCCGCGCGTGCGCTCTTCCCCGAGTGCGAGCCGGTCAACGTGCCGACATGGGAGGAAGTCTTCCAGTCGGTGCGCGACGGCAAGGCGGACGTTGGCGTCGTCCCGGTCGAAAACACGACCGCAGGCACAGTCAGCGCGGTCTATGACCTGCTGCTCGACTACGACCTGTCCATCAACCGCTCGTACATCAAGAAGATCTCGCACTGCCTCGCGGCCGTTCCGGGCGCGACCATGGCGGACATCAGGAGCGTGTGCTCGCATCCCCATGCCCTGCCGCAGTGCGCCTCCTTCATCTCCGCGCACGGCTTCACCGCCATCGAGGCCGCGAACACGGCCATCGCCGCGCAGAACGTGCGCGACAAGGGCGACATCAGCCTTGCGGCCATCTGCTCGCGCGAAGCCGCTGAGCGGTACGGCCTGTCCATCCTCGCCGAGGGCATCAACGACATGAAGCACAACGAGACGCGCTTCATCGCGGTCAGCCGCACGCCGACCTGCCTGCCCGAGGATAACCGCATCGAGGTCGCATTCCACATCCCGAACGCCGCAGGCACGCTGATGACCGTGCTGGACATCATCGCCCATTACGGCATCGACATGACCGAGATTCACTCCCGTCCGCTCAAGGACAGCCCGTGGTGCTACGTATTCTACGTCGATTTCACCGGCAACATCCGCGACCACGCCGTGCGCAGCCTGCTCTATCAGCTCCACGAGGAGCTCCCCTACATCAAGGTCATTGGCAGCTACAAGGTCGACTGAAGCTGAACCTGTCGCGAAACTACAGTTTCGCCGACAAGTGTGTTCTGACTTCGCAGAACACGAGTCGTCCGAAAGTTTCCATGCGGAAACTTTCTCCCTCCAGAAGCATCAAAACCGAGGTACACGCCCCCGGTTTTGATACATTTGCTTCGCAAATGTTATTTTATGCACGCTGTCGCGCGTGTGCTGCTTTTGCGTATAAAGCTTCTTTGACAAACTGAGGCTAAAATATTCGTCCGTTTTTCACCCGTTATCCGACAAGAAGGAGTATACTTCCATGCAAATCAATCCCTGCGCGCCGCTGCGCGGTGAGATCACCGTGCCGGGCGATAAATCCATCTCCCACCGTGCCGTCATGCTCGGCGCTCTGGCGAACGGCACCACCCATATCACCGGCTTTCTGATGGGCGAGGACTGTCTGTCCACCATCGACTGCTTCCGCAAAATGGGCGTTTCCATCGACGTTTCCGACAAGGAAGTCGTCGTTGAGGGCGTCGGCCTGCACGGCCTGACCGCGCCGAAGGGCGAGCTGTACACCGGCAACTCCGGCACGACCACCCGTCTGCTGAGCGGCATCCTCGCCGGTCAGAGCTTCACCTCGACCATGAACGGCGACGCCTCCATCCAGAAGCGCCCGATGGGCCGCGTGATGAAGCCGCTGCGCGAGATGGGCGCATCCATCGAGGGCAAGGATGACAACTTCTGTCCACTGACCATGCACCCGAGCGAGCTGCACGGCATCGAGTACCGTCTCCCCGTCGCGTCGGCGCAGCTCAAGAGCGCCATCCTGCTCGCCGGTCTGTACGCCGAGGGCCAGACGACCGTCATCGAGCCGGCTCCCTCCCGTGACCATACCGAGCGCATGTTCCGCGCGCTGGGCGTCGAGATCGAGACGAACGGCAACGTTATCACCCTCGAGCCGCCCGAGGACCTGCACGCGGTGGACATCGCCGTTCCGGCCGACATCTCCTCCGCAGCGTTCTTCCTCGTTGCCGGCGCCATCGTGCCGGGCAGCGAGCTGACCATCAAGAACGTCGGCGTCAACCCGACGCGCACCGGCATTCTGGATGTGCTGCGCGACATGGGCGCGGACATCACCGAGTCTAACTTCCGTGACGACGCGGAGCCGGTATGCGACCTGACCGTCAAGTACAGCCATCTGCACGGCACCGAGATCGGCGGCGCGATCATTCCGCGTCTGATCGACGAGCTGCCGGTCATCGCGGTCGCAGCGGCCTTCGCCGAGGGCGAGACCGTCATCCGCGACGCGCAGGAGCTCAAGGTCAAGGAGTCCAACCGCATCGCCGCGATGGTCGCAGAGCTGACCAAGGCAGGCGTTGACGTCGAAGAGACCGACGACGGCATGATCGTCCACGGCGGCGCAAAGCCGCACGGCGCGTCCTTCGAGACCTACAAGGACCACCGCATCGCGATGAGCCTTGCAGTTCTGGCGCTCGCCGCCGAGGGCGCGAGCCGCATCGACGAGCCGGAGGTCGTCGCCATCTCCTACCCCGACTTCTTCACCACGCTCGAAAAACTGGGAGGCTGATGAAACATGCTGCTTTCCATGGAGGAATTCCGGGCCTTCCAGCCGAAAAAGCCGACCTACGCGCTGTTCGGCTGGCCGCTCGGCCATACGATGAGCCCCGAGCTGCACGCGCAGCTGTTTGAGGCGTCCGGTCAGGACGCGGAGTACATCGGCGTCGCGGTGCCGCCCGATGACCTCGCCGAGGCGTTCGATCTCGCAAAGGCCAAGCTGCGCGGCATCAACTGCACCATTCCGCACAAAAAGGCGGTCATCGAGCTGCTCGACGAGGTGGATACCGCCGCGCGCGACCTGCATTCGGTCAACACTGTCGCCTTCCGCGGCGGCAAAGCCATCGGCTACAATACCGACATCCTCGGTTTTTCCGAGTCGCTCGTACGCGACGGCGTGACCCTGCGCGGCAAGAAGGTCCTGCTGCTCGGCTACGGCGGCGCGGCGTCCGTCATGGCGTACCACTGCGCACGCGAGGGCGCGTACC
Organism: Coprococcus eutactus; assembly: GCA_963645185.1. Classification (GTDB taxonomy): domain Bacteria; phylum Bacillota; class Clostridia; order Oscillospirales; family Butyricicoccaceae; genus Agathobaculum. The sequence continues at coordinate 4,614 of CAVIRF010000009.1, forward strand.
TCACCATCACCGGCCGCAACCTCGAAAAGGCGGCCGCCCTTCAGCAGCAGCTCGCCGAGACCGTGCCGCACGCGCGTGTCTCCGTATTCAGCCGCCGCCATATTCCGCGCGACATTCAGATCGTGCTGAATTCCACGCCGGTCGGCATGTATCCGAAGGAAAACCTCGCGCCGCTGCACTATCTGCCGCACAAGACCGAGTATGTGTTCGACGCGATCTACAATCCACCGGTGACGGCGACCATGCGTCTGGCCAATCCGCGCAAGACAAAGACGCGCGACGGCCTGTACATGCTGGTCATGCAGGCGGCGCACGCGCAGACCATCTGGTCGGGCGTGACGTTCGAGCCTGCGGCCTGCGAGACCATCCTGCGCCGCACCTACGGCAAAATGGCGGTCAAGCGCCTGCACGAGAAGCACGGCAAGAAGAATCTCGTGCTGTGCGGCTTCATGGGCAGCGGCAAGACGACCATCGGCCGCAAGCTCGCGCGCGTGACCGGGCTGGACTTCGTGGACGCAGACCAGTATCTTGAGGAAAAAGAGGGCATGAAGATCTCGGACATCTTCGCGCAGAAGGGCGAAGCGTACTTCCGCGACCGCGAGACCTTCTACATCCGCGAGCTGTCGCAGCGCGACGGCATCGTGCTCTCGCTCGGCGGCGGCGCGGTGCTGCGCCCGGAGAATGTCGCCGCGGTCAAGGAGACCGGCCTGCTCATCCATCTGGACACGCCGTTCTACCGCATTCTCAAGAACCTTTCCTATTCGAACAACCGTCCGCTGCTCAACAAGCCGGACAAGCAGGCGGAAACGCGCCGCCTGTATAATGCGCGCAAGGCGATCTACCATCGCGTCTCCGACGCTTCGGTACGCAGTCCGAAGCTCGGCGAAGTGCTCGACAAAGTCGTCAAGAGTGTTTAATTGCCCCCTTCGGGGGCAGGGGCCTTTTCTCCCCTCCGGGAGATGGGGCCCTTTTCTTCTTTCCCGTCAGCAGACGGCAGACCTTCCGCCGTTCCGGCGGCTTGCCGCCGCAGGCGATGAGCGCCCTTGTTTTTTACCCTCAGCAGAGGGTAGGCGGTTCCGCCGATACAGCGGTGCGCCGCTGGAGGCGACAGAGGCCCTCCCGGGCCGGGGGATGTTCGCCATGACATGGCGTGTGCATTGCCGCCGCCCGGCGGCGTGGGGCAAAAGGGGACAGGACACCAAACATGGTTTCCTGTCCCCTCTTGACTCCCCTTACCTTCCTTCCGGACGCGACGCCCTTCGGTTGCGCGTCTAAATACGAGGGGCCTACAGATGTGTTCAGTGCACTAAGGTCTTTCACTTGATCGAAGCGGAGCCTGTGCCAAAGTAACCTCAGGGCGATACAGCGTCACATGAGCGAACCGACGCACGGAACCGAGCCCCCGTATCCCCCGTTTAGACGCGAAGCTATGCTGAGCGTCCCGAGGGAAGATGTGGGGGTGTCAAGAGGGGGATAAGAAACCCGGAGGGTGTCTTGGCCCCCTCTTGTCTCCGCCGCCAGACGGCGGCAATGCCCGGCTTGCCCATCGGCAGCCATCCCTCGCCTGCGGCGGCAAGCCGCCGGAACGGCGGAACCGTTTACCCCTCTGCTGAGGGTTAAAGAAAAAGGCGGCTGCCTGTCGTTAAATTTGTTTTCTTTGTCTGGACAAATTCCGTACGAGCGTTTACAATAGGTGGCATACCGGTTCCGGTATGTCGCTTTTATTTTTTCTACGCAGAAACTCGAGGTATGATATGAGAATGAAACGTAAAACCACCTTCCGGCTCGCCGCCGCGGCGCTCGCGATGACGCAGCTGTTCACCGCTGCCGCCTCTGCCGCGTTCACCAACGGCTTCAGCTGGTCCTATCCGGTCGGCGAGGGTCTGACCTACACGCGCACCGAGGGCAAGAACACCGCCGGTGTGCAGCGCGCCAACGTCCTCACCTACACGCCGAACACCGGTGTCTCCCCCGTCATGGTCTATGCCGGAGACACGGTCTACGGCAGCAAGGCGACCATCACGAACGCCGTCAAGTACCTGGAAAATCAGGGCAAGACCGTCATCGGCGGCACGAACGCTGACTTTTTCGTCATGTCGAGCGGCGTCCCTATCGGTCTGGTCATTGACAAGGGCACGCTCGTCTCGTCCGACGCATGGCAGTACGCCGTCGGCTTCAAGAAGGACGGCACCGCCGTCATCGGCCGCCCGACCATGGGCATCCGCGTCACGGGTGCAAACGGCTCCTGCTCGGTCTCCTACTTCAACAAGACGCGTACGACTGCCGGTGCGTACCTGCTCGACCGCAACTACGACGACGCGACCCACTTCGCCGCCAAGGGCAGCTACATCGTGCTCGAGCGCGAGGACTCCACCCCGGTCAAGGCCGGCGGCTCGGTCAAGCTCAAGGTCGTGAGCAAGGGAACCGGCTCGTCCTCCTTCGCCATCGGAGAAAACCAGATGGTCCTCACCAAGTCCGACGGCGCGAACGTCCCCTCTTGGGTCGATTTCCCGGTCGGCGAGGAGGTCACGCTCTCCATCACCGCCGCAGACAAGGCATGGAGCGAGGTCGAATACGCCGTCGGCGGCAAGCTGCTGATCGACGACAGCACGGTCACGACCTCCGGCATTGATGCCGCGTCCTCGCGCCGCGCGCGCAGCGCCATCGGCGTCAAGAGCGACGGCACGGTCGTCCTGTACGAGATCGACGGCAACCAGTCCTCGGTCAGCACCGGTCTGACCGCAGCGGAGCTCGGCGAGGAGCTGAAGAACCTCGGCTGCGTGCGTGCGCTCTGCCTCGACGGCGGCGGCTCGTCCGCCATGGCGCTGCGCCAGCCCGGCGCGAGCGAGACCTCGCTCATCTCCAGTCCCTCAGACGGCTCGCAGCGCGCCTGCGCCAACTACATTTTCTTCACCGCGAACACCCCGGCGGACGGCGTGACCGCCCATGCCGTGCTCACCCCGAGCTACCGCTACATCCTGCCCGGCGCGTCCACGTGGTTCTCCATCAAGGGCGCGGACGCCTCCTACGGCCCGGCTGAGGCGCCGACCGACCTCACCTTTGAGGTCTCGAACGACATGGGCACGGTGGAGGGTCAGACGTTCACCGCCGGTCAGAAGAGCGGCAGCGCGACCATCACCGGCTCGAACGGCTATGTTTCCGGCTCGATGAACGTGTGCGTCACGGGCGATGTGCAGTCTATCGCGCTCCAGTCCGGCGGCAAGGCGGTCTCCTCCGTCAGCGTCAAGCCCGGCCAGTCGGTCGATATTGACGCGCTCGGCTACCACCTCGGCCAGAAAATGGCCTCGACCGACACGGCGTTCACGTGGTCGGTATCGGGCGGCGTCGGCTCGGTGGACGAAAAGGGCGTGTTCACCGCAGGCAGCTCGATGGCGAGCGGCACGCTCACCTGCTCCTACGGCAACACGCGCGCGTCCATTCCGGTGAACGTCGGCATGGGCGATCCGCAGGACGCTTCGTTCGTCTCGACGTTTGAGGACGGTCTCGGCGGCGTCACCGCATCCGAGGGCGTTTCGCTCTCTCGCGTCACTGACTATACCTCGGTCGCGCGCGGCACCGGCTCGCTCAAGGCGCTGTGGGACGGTGAGAGCGCGGACGGCTTTAGCCTGTCCGTTTCCCCGATGGACGTCACGGACATGAAATATCTGACCCTGTGGGCGCGTTCGGAGAACACCCACGGCACACTCACCGCCGTCTTTACCGATGCCGAGGGCAATGAGCTGACTGCTCCCCTGTCCGCCGCGACGGTGAACGGCTGGAAGCAGCTGACCGCCTCGGTTCCCGAGGGCGCAGCGCAGTTCACCGGCCTGTCTTTTGAGAAAACCGGCTCCGGTCTGTCTCATTCCGCACTCCTGCTCGACCAGATCGTATTTACTGCGCATCACGCGACCACGAACAGTGACAGCCCGGCTGTCCATCTGAACAGCACGGCCGTGACCGTGGACGCAGGCGCGAAGGCGACGATCTCCGGCACCGCGACCATGGAGAGCGGCAAATATCCCGTCCGCGCGGCGAATATCACCGTCAAGGTTGACGGAAAGACGCAGAGCGGCGCGGCAGCCATGAGCGGCTCCAATCTTACCGTTACCACTGGCGCGCTCGCCGCTGGTACGCACACCGTGACCATCGACGTATCGGACGACGCAGGCAACCGCACGCGCGTCTGCGCGACCGTCACGGCAGGCAGCGCGGCGAACGCCTTCGCCGACACCGCTTCCCACTGGGCGCGCGGCTACGCTTCCCTGCTGAACACGCGCGGCATCATGAAGGGCGAAAGCAGCGGCGGCAGCATGTACTTCTACCCCGACCGCAACCTGACACGCAAGGAGTTCGCGGTCACGATGGCGCGCAGCCTCGGCCTTGATACCTCGTCTGCCGACGTTTCCGCCTTCGCCGACAGCGACAGCATCCCGTCCTGGGCGGCCGGTGCGGTAAACGCGGTCGCAAAGGCCGGTTTCATGACCGGCGAGTCGCGCGACGGCAGGATGTATTTCAATCCCGACGCGGACATCACCCGTGCGGAGGTCATGACGGTCATCGGCCGTCTGCTGCCGCGCGGTTATGCGGCTGCAAGCCTGAATTACAGGGATGCTTCCGCCATTCCGTCGTGGGCGACGGAGCATGTCAAGACCTGCGTCTCTGCCGGTATCATCGGCGGCTACACGGATGGAACGCTCCTGCCGCTCGGCAAAATCACGCGCGGCGAGATCGCCAAGGTACTGGCGCTCCTGTAAGGCTGCGCCTTAAAACGCTTTACCGTCTGCTGACGGTGAGCCTTTCCGCCGATACAGCGGCTCGCCGCTGGAGGCGAGAAAGGCCGTATCCCACGGCCGAGGGGTTGCCGGTGCCCACCGGCTGGGGCAAGAGGGGGATAAGACACCAAATGGTTTCTTATCCCCCTCTTAACTCCCCCTGATCTTCCTTCTGGACGCGACGCCCTTCGGTTGCGCGTCTAAAAACGAAGGAGAGCGCAGATTTGAACCTGTGCTCTCCTTTTTCTTATGCCATAGACGATTATTTCCGTGATTTGCCGCGCATAACAGTGCGCGGCCATTCTGTGCAGGGCGCTAAATTTGCGCTGCGAAAAGCTCTGCTTCAATCGGGCGCAATACCTTGGAGCACCAAACACATCTGTGGGCCCCTCGCATTTAGACGCGAAGCTATGCTGAGCGTCCAAAGGAAGGTTTGGGGGAGTCAAGAGGGGGAAAGGGAACCATACGGTGCCCTTTCCCCCTTTTGTCCCCTGCCGGGGACCCGGCATCCCCCGGCCGCCGAAGGCGGCCATTGTGCACGCTCACTTTGAGCGTAAAGTCGCCTTCAGCGGCGAGCCGCTGTATCGGCGGAAGGTCTGCCCTCTGCTTCAGAGAAAGCAGAAAGGGCCCGTGCTCCCAGAGGGAGCATTTTTTACTCCCCGGAGGGGTTTTCCGCCATGCGGTAGCCCACGCCGACCTCGGTGAACAGATACTCCGGCTCCGCCGGGTTTTTCTCGATCTTGCGGCGGATATTCGCCATATTTACGCGCAGGATCTGGTTATCGCCGCCCGCTCGCGGCCCCCACAGCTCCTTGATGATGTAATCATAGGTCAGCACCTTGCCGGCGAACTTGCCGAGCAGGGCGACGATGCGGAACTCGCTGAGCGTCAGATGGACGTTCTCACCGCGCACGAGCACCTGATGCTTGTTGTAGTCGATGACCATTTCGCCCACGCTGTACGTGCCGCGCTGCGCGATCTCGCCGGTCGGCGATGTGGTGCGCGTATGGCGGATGGCGGTGCGCACGCGCGCGAGCAGCTCCGCCGTGCCGAACGGCTTGGTCAGATAGTCGTCCGCGCCGAGGTCGAGCGCCTCGACCTTGTCGTTCTCGTGCGTCCGCGCGGACACCACAACGACCGGCAGACTCGACCAGCTGCGCACGCTGCGCAGCACCTCGATGCCGTCCATGTCCGGCAGGCCGAGGTCGAGGATAACGAGGTCGGGACAGTGCGAGGACAGCATGGTCATCGCCTCCGTGCCCGTCTTTGCGAGAATGGTCTCGTAGCCGTTTGTGGTGAGTATGGTCGAGATGAAGTGCGCGATGCTCTTTTCGTCCTCGACGATCAGGATCTTTTCCCGGATGGTCATGCTTTCTGTTCCTCCTCTTGTTCCAGCGGCAGACGGAACACAAATTCCGCGCCTTCCATCAAATTGTGCGCCTCGATGCTGCCGCCGTGGGCGTGGATGATCGCCTGGCAGACCGAAAGGCCGAGTCCCATGTTCCTCTTGCCGCCGTTTTCCGTGTCGCCGACCGCCGCGGCGAGCGTGCCGTCGAACAGGTGCGGCAGCACCTTCTGCTCGATGCCGTCGCCGTTGTCCTCGACGGCGAACACGGCCTCCGTTCCCTCGCGCCGCACGGACAGACGTATCTCGGTCGTGTGGCCGCCGCCGTGCACGACGGCGTTCTCCAGCAGATTGGACAGCACCTGCGAGATGAGCACCGCGTCCATCGGCACGAACAGCAGCTCCTCCGGCACGGAAACGCGGACCTTGACGTCCGCATAGCGCTTGCGAAATTTCGCCGTCACCGCGCCGAGAATCTCCTCTGCCGGTTCGGAATTTTTGACCAGCCGAGTGGTCCCGTCGCCCATGCGCGTGATGCTCAGCAGGTTTTCCACCACGCGGATGAGCCACTGCGCGTCATCCGTGACGTCGGTCAGCAGCAGCAGCCGGTCCTCCTCGGGCAGATCCGGGTTTTCGATCATGGCGCTCGTCGAGCCGATGATCGAGGTCAGCGGCGTGCGGATGTCGTGCGACACCGAGCGCAGCAGATTTGCGCGCATCTTCTCGCGCGCCGCCTCGATGCGCAGGTTTTCCTGCTGTTTGATCTTGGTCGTCATCGTGCAGGTGACGAGCGAGACCACGAGCATGGTCAGGAATGTCAGCGGATAGCCGGACAGCGTGAAGTTCACCGCCCAGTACGGATAGGTGAAAATGTAGTTCGTGCCCACGACGCTCAGCACCGCGGCGAGCGTGCCGAACAGATAGCCTGTCGTGAAGCGCGAAATGAGCAACACGGTCAGCGTGAAGATCGAGTAGGCGAAGCCCTCCGAGCTGTTGGCCATATGCAGCAGGATGCACAGCAGCACCGCGCTGCCGAACAGGGCGCAGAATATCGCAAGATCGCGCCATGAAAAAGAAAAGATATGGATTTTTTTCGTAGACGACGGCAAGGCACTCTCCCCTTTGTATTGTACGTTTTGAACACTGCCGGTGCACGCGCAGCTGCGGCATATTTCACCGGTATCTTACAGTATACCACAATCTTCGCTAAACGTGTGTTAATTTTCCGCCATGATGCGCGATTAAATCCCCGATTTTGTGCGATACCGCAAAAAACCGCCCTGCCGGACGGTGAAAAATTTCGTGCTTTTTTTCAAAAGCATAGAGAATTTTTCGTAAATTTATGTTATACTGAATGTCGTCTGGGCAAATGCTGCGAGCATGTGTCCGGCGCGTGCGTGCAGGACACAATGTGCGCGCAAATATCACTGCTGTTAACTGGAGGGAGACCGTATGAAGCTGTCGTTCACTAAAATGCACGGCTGCGGCAACAATTACATCTACATCAACTGCTTCGACCAGAAGGTCACGGACCCCGAAAAGCTGTCCGTTACGCTTTCCGAACCGCATTTCGGCATCGGCGGCGACGGCATTATCCTCATTTCCCCGTCCGACAAGGCGGATGCGCAGATGCGCATTTTCAACGCCGACGGCTCGGAGGGTAAGATGTGCGGCAACGGCATCCGCTGCGTCGGCAAGTATCTGTACGACAACGGCATGGTCGGCGACCGCACCACCATCACCATCGACACCCTTTCCGGCGTGAAAACGCTCGAGCTGAACGTCAAGGACGGCAAAATGCAGACGGCGCGCGTCGACATGGGCGCGGCGATCCTTGAGCCGGCAAACATCCCGGTCAACATGGGCGGCGAGACCGTCATCGACGCTCCGCTCGTCGTGGACGAAAAGGTCTACCACGTGACCTGCGTCTCGATGGGCAACCCCCACTGCGTCATCTTCACCGAGGACGATGTGGACGATCTCGACCTTGCGCGCCTCGGCCCCAAGTTTGAGCATCATCCGCTGTTCCCCGAGCGCGTCAACACCGAGTTCGTGAACGTCCTGCCGGACGGCAGCCTCAAGATGCGCGTCTGGGAGCGCGGCTCGGGCGAGACGTGGGCCTGCGGCACGGGCGCGTGCGCGACCGGCGTTGCAGCCTGCCTGAACGGCTTCTGCAAGCCGGACACGGACATCACCGTGCACCTGCGCGGCGGCGACCTCACCATTCGATACACCACTGAGACCGTGTTCATGACGGGCGCGGCCACGACCGTTTTCAAAGGGGAAATCGAGCTATGACAAAATACATTTTCGTGACCGGCGGCGTCGTCTCCGGTCTGGGCAAGGGCATCACCGCAGCCTCTCTCGGCCGACTGCTCAAGAGCCGCGGTCTCAAGGTCGCAGCGCAGAAGCTCGACCCGTATATCAACGTTGACCCGGGCACGATGAGCCCGTTCCAGCACGGCGAGGTCTACGTCACCGACGACGGCGCGGAGACCGACCTCGACCTCGGCCACTACGAGCGCTTCATCGACGAGGACCTCAACAAGTTCTCCAACCTCACCACCGGCAAGGTCTACTGGAACGTTCTGAACAAGGAGCGCGCCGGTGAATACCTCGGCGAGACCGTTCAGGTCATCCCCCACATCACCAACGAGATCAAGTCATTCATCTACTCGGTCGGCAAGAAGACCTCCGCTGACGTCGTTATCACCGAGATCGGCGGCACGACCGGCGACATCGAGTCCCAGCCGTTTCTCGAGGCCATTCGTCAGGTAGCGACCGAGGTCGGCCGCCGCAACTGCCTGTTCATCCACGTAACGCTTGTTCCGTTCATCTCCGGCTCGAACGAGCCGAAGTCCAAGCCGACCCAGCACTCGGTCAAGGAGCTGCGCGGTCTGGGCATCTCGCCGGACATCATCGTCGCGCGCGTCGATCAGCCGCTCGACGAGGACATCCGTCACAAGATCTCGATGTTCTGCACCGTCCCCGAGGACTGCGTCATCGAAAACCGCACGCTTCCTGTGCTGTATCAGGCCCCGATGATGCTCGAGGACAGCCATTTCTCCGACATCGTCTGCCGCGAGCTGTCCATCGGCGCAGGCAAGGGCGACATGAGCGAGTGGAAGGAAATGCTCGAGCGCATCGCATCGCGCAAGGAGCATGTCAAGATCGCCCTCGTCGGCAAGTACGTCAAGCTGCACGACGCTTACCTCTCGGTCGCTGAGGCGCTTCAGCACGCCGGCTACGAGAACGGCTGCTTCGTCGACATCGACTGGGTAGACTCCGAGGAGATCAACGACTCGACCGCCGACAAGCTGCTCGGCGAGGTCGACGGCATCATCCTGCCGGGCGGCTTCGGCGCGCGCGGCGTCGAGGGCATGATCTGCGCGGCGAACTACGCGCGCGTCCGCGGCATCCCCTACTTCGGCATCTGCCTCGGCATGCAGATCGCGGTCATGAGCTACGCTCGCAACGTGCTCGGATACGCCGACGCAAACTCCGGCGAGTTCGCCCCAAACACCTCGCATCCGGTCATCGACCTGATGGAGAGCCAGCACGGCATCTCCAAGAAGGGCGGCACCATGCGTCTGGGCGCTTACCCCTGCAAGGTCCGTCCGGGCAGCATCATGGCCTCTGCCTACGGCGAGGAGCTCATCTCCGAGCGTCACCGCCACCGCTACGAGTTCAACAACGCCTTCCGCGAGGAGATCGAGAGCAAGGGCATGCTCATCACCGGCACCTCCCCGACCGGCGAGCTCGTCGAGACCGTCGAGATCCCGGATCACCCGTTCTATATCGGCGTTCAGTTCCATCCTGAGTTCAAATCCCGTCCGAACCGCGCGCATCCCCTGTTCAAGGCATTCGTCGCGGCATCTCTGAAAAGGAGCAAGAAATAATGCAGATCAACACCAATTACGACAATCTCGAGCAGAGCTATCTGTTCTCCACCATCGCGCGCAAGGTCCGCGAGTACTCCGCAGCACATCCGGAGGCTGACATCATCCGCCTCGGCATCGGCGACGTAACCCGTCCGCTCGTTCCGGCTGTCATCGACGCGCTGCACGCAGCGGTTGAGGATCAGGCGAAGCAGGAGACCTTCCACGGCTACGGCGACGAGCAGGGCTACGACTTCCTGCATGAAGCGCTCGTCGGCTACTACAAGACCCACGGCGTAGAGCTCTCGACCAACGAGATCTTCATCTCCGACGGCGCGAAGAGCGACCTCGGCAACATCCTCGACATCTTCGGCAAGGACAACGTTGTTCTGGTCCCGGACCCGGTCTACCCGGTCTACGTCGACACCAACGTCATGGCAGGCCGCAAGATCATCTTCGCGGACGCGAACGAGGCAAACGGCTTCCTGCCGCTGCCGGACGCATCCGTCAAGTGCGACATCATCTACATCTGCTCCCCGAACAACCCGACCGGCGCCGCTTACGACCGCAAGGGTCTCAAGGCATGGGTAGATTACGCGAACGCGCAGAACGCTGTCATCCTCTACGACGCAGCTTATGAGTGCTTCATCGAGGACGAGAACCTGCCGCGCTCCATTTACGAGATCGAGGGCGCAAAGACCTGCGCGATCGAGTTCTGCTCCTTCTCCAAGATGGCAGGCTTCACCGGCACGCGCTGCGGCTGGACCGTCGTTCCGACCGCTCTCGCAGACGGCAAGCTGAACAAGATGTGGCTGCGCCGCCAGACCACCAAGTTCAACGGCGTTCCGTATATCGTACAGAAGGGCGCTGCTGCCTGCTTCACCGAGGAAGGCATGAAGCAGATCAAGGAGACCCTCGGCTACTACAAGAAGAACGCTAAGGTTCTGGCTGAGACCCTCGACGAGCTGGGTATCTGGTACACCGGCGGCAAGAGCAGCCCGTACCTGTGGCTCAAGTGCCCGAACGGCATGGACTCCTGGACGTTCTTCGACTACCTGCTCGAGAACGCGAATGTTGTCGGCACCCCGGGCGCTGGCTTCGGCAAGAACGGCGACGGTTTCTTCCGTCTGACCGCCTTCGGCGACCAGAAGCGCACCCTCGAGGCCGCGGAGCGCCTCAAAAAGCTGCTCGCGAAGTAAGCTGTCCAATCTTATCGACAAACTGAGAGCTGTCCCTCGCGGACAGCTCTTTTTTCATATGGAGGTGAACATCATGCCCATTCTGTTCGACCGGGCGTGCATCCTGTGCGGCAGGGCCCTTTCCGCCGAGAAGCGCAGCGCGACACTCTGTCCGGACTGCGCACGTGAGGTGCGCACGGAATACCGCTGCCGCGGCAGCTTTTCCGTTCCCGACACGGACGGCGCAGCGGCGGCGCTCTGCTATCGCGGCAAGGTGAAGGAGGCGCTGCACCGCTACAAATTCGGCGGAAAGCAGCAGTACGCCGCGTGGTTTGCCGCCGAAATGGCGGCTGTTCTCGCCTCGCGGCTCGACGAGTGGCGTCCGACCTGCATTACCTACCTGCCGCTCGGCTTTCTCCGCACACGGGAACGCGGCTATAATCAGGCAGAGCTGCTTGCGCGCCCGATCGCGGAAACGCTCTCGCTGCCCTGTGTGGCGGCGCTGCGCAAGCGTCCGTTCACCGCCCGTCAGTCCGCGCAGCAGGACGCGGCCGCGCGTCGGAAGAATGCCGCCGGTTCGCTCCTTCCCGGGCGCGCTGCGGTCGCAGGCGAGCGCGTCGTGGTCGTCGACGACATCGTCACCACCGGCTCGACCGCCGCGGAAGCCACGCACGTGCTGCGCAGCATGGGCGCCGCCTGCGTTTTTGTGCTCGCGGCCGCGAAATCCGATCGCTGATCTCGCTTTCACCATTCTTTCCTTTACTTTCTTTCGTCTGTTCTTTATCATTTTAATATACCGCCGCACTTTCTTCTGCCGTTTTTGGCAATATGGACAAATGCAGTGGCGAATTTTAGGGAATTTTATGAATTTCTCTCTTGCGTCAGGCGCGGCTATATGGTATGATAGGAGAGCGTGAAAAAGACATATGTCTTTTCAGGAAGGACAGATAAACGCATGGTCAAACCAAAATACTATCTGGTCGAACGAACGCTGCTGCCTGAGGTCTTTCAGCGCGTGATCGAGGCCAATGAGGCGATCGCCTCGGGTAAGGCTGCCACGGCGAGCGAGGCCGCAAAGCTCGCGGGCCTGTCGCGCAGCGCTTACTATAAATACAAGGACGGCGTCCGCCCCTTCTTCGAGGCGACGACCGACCGCATCGTCACGTTCCACTTCATGCTGCACGACCAGCCGGGCATGCTCTCGAGCATCCTCGGGCTGATGGCAAAGTCGGGCGCGAACCTCATGACGGTCAACCAGTCCATCCCCATGCGCGGTCAGGCATCGGTCACGATCGCCGCGCGAACGGGCGAAATGAAATATTCGGTCGAGGAGCTGCTGCACCGCGCAGAACAGCTCGAAGGCGTGAACAAGGTCGAGATCCTTGCTTCCGAATGATAAACTGCAATAAATTCTCCCACGGAAAGGAATTATCACAATGGTAAAAGTAGCAATCATGGGACACGGAACGGTCGGTTCTGGCGTGTACGAGGTGTTCGAGATGAACGCCGAGAAGATCGCACGCACGGTCGGCGAGCCGGTCGAGGTCAAATATGTGCTCGATCTGCGCGATTTTTCCTCGCTGCCCTACGGACATAAATTCGTTACCGATTTCTCTGTCATCGAGAACGATCCCGAGGTAACGGTCGTTGCCGAGGTCATGGGCGGCGTGGGCGCAGCCTATCAGTTCACCAAGCGCTGCCTCGAGGCCGGCAAGAGCGTCTGCACCTCCAACAAGGAGCTTGTTGCGACCAAGGGTGACGAGCTGCTGAAGATCGCCGAGGAGCACGGCGTCAACTACATGTTCGAGGCCTCCGTCGGCGGCGGCATCCCGATCATCCGCCCGATGCTCCAGTGCCTCGCTGCCAACGAGTTCAACGAGATCTGCGGCATCCTCAACGGCACCACCAACTACATCCTGACCCAGATGATCCACAACGGCGTCACCTTCGAGGACGCGCTGCGTCAGGCGCAGGTCAACGGCTACGCCGAGAAGGACCCGACCGCCGACATCGAGGGCCACGATGCCTGCCGCAAGATCTGCATCCTTTCCGACCTCGCCTACGGCGACAAGTTCGACCCGGATGAGGTCTCCTGCGAGGGTATCACCAAGATCACGCTCGAGGACGTTGCAAACGCCGACAAGCTCGGCTGCGTCATCAAGCTGCTCGGCCGCTCGGTACGCTGCGAGGACGGCACGGCTTACGCCTACGTCGCGCCGCACCTCATCCACAAGGAGAGCCCGCTCGCAGCCGTCGAGGACGTATTCAACGCCATCATGGTAGACGGCAACGCGACCGGCGAGGTCATGTTCTACGGCAAGGGCGCAGGCAAGCTCGCGACCGCTTCCGCCGTCGTCGCCGACATGCTCGACTCCATCGAGCACAAGGACAACCGCCGCCGCATCATGTGGAGCGACGGCTCGAAGAAGCTGCTCCGTCCGCTGGGTACCCTGCGCTCCGCGTGGTACGTCCGCTTCAAGGGCGCACGCGAGGACATCGAGAGCATTCTCCCGGTCCAGAGCCTGTCCGAGCCGGCTGAGGGCGTATTCGTCGTCCAGACCAGCAAGATCCCGACTGCCGAGATGGATCAGGCAGCCGAAAAACTGAATGCCGTCGGCAAGGTCTGCGCGGCAATGCGCATTCTCTAAGGAGGCATACATAAAATGGTTCGTGTTACCGTTCCTGCTACGAGCGCCAATATGGGCTCCGGCTACGACAGCATCGGCATCGCGCTCGAAATGTACAACGTGATCGACCTTGCTGAGAACGATCATATCGATATTTCGGATAAAAACGGTCAGTTCGTCCCGAAGGACGAGTCCAACCTCATCTATCAGTGCGCCAAGCGCGTATATGACGAGTGCGGCAAGCCGCTCTCCGGCCTGACCATCGTCGAGGACTGCGCTATTCCGCAGACGCGCGGCCTGGGTTCGTCCTCGGCCTGCACGGTCGCCGGCATCATGGGCGCGAACGCCCTGCTCGGCGAGCCGCTCGACCGCAACGCGGTCATCGATCTGGCGGCGACCATCGAGGGCCACCCGGACAACTCGACGCCGGCCATCCTCGGCGGCTTCTGCGTGGCGCTGCTCGAAAACGGCCATGTCAGCCACGTTCGCGTGCCGGTCCACGGCGCGATCGACTTCGTCGTCTTTATCCCGGATTTCCAGCTTTCCACCGAGAAGGCGCGTGCAGCGCTCCCGAAGCGCATCGACCATCACGACGCGGTCTACAACCTCGCGCGTGCGGCGCTGCTCGCCGGCAGCCTGACCACCGGCAAGCTCGAAAATCTGGACGTCGCGACCGGCGACTGCCTGCATCAGCCCTACCGCTTCGGCCTCATTGAAAACGGCGAGGACATCGTCCGCGAGGCCAAGGAGCTCGGCGCACTCGGCGCGTTCATCTCGGGCGCAGGCCCGTCCATCGTCGCCATCGTCTACAAGGGCGACCGCGACTACATCGAAAAGGCGCAGGCTCTGTGCGAGGCGAAGTATCCGCACTGGAAGGCAGTGCAGCTGCGCTGCGACGAGGTTGGCACCACGGTAAAACGTCTGTAATGCACACTGTTCGCTCATCTTTTACAGTTTGCATATGGGGACGCTCCTGCTCCGGCAGGCGCGTGATATAAGGAGGAAATAAAACAACTATGAGTCTTATTGTGCAAAAGTTCGGCGGCACCTCGGTCGCCAACACCGAACGACTGAAGAATGTCGCTGACATCGTCACCAGCACCGCTAAGGCCGGCAACCAGGTCGTTGTCGTCGTTTCCGCTCAGGGCGACACCACCGACGATCTCATCGAGAAGGCTGCCGAGCTGAACGACCGTCCGTCCAAGCGCGAGATGGATGTGCTGCTCAACACCGGCGAGATGATCTCGATGTCCCTGCTCGCCATGGCCATCCAGAAGCTCGGCTTCCCGGTCGTTTCCCTGACCGGCTGGCAGATCGGCATGGAGACCAACAGCAACTACTCGGACGCGCGCATCAAGCGCATCTCCGGCGACCGCCTCAAGGCAGAGCTGGACAACGGCCGCATCGTCATCGTTGCCGGCTTCCAGGGCATCAACAAGATGGGCGACGTGACCACCCTCGGCCGCGGCGGTTCGGACACGACCGCAGTCGCCATCGCGGCAACGCTCGGCGCTGACCTGTGCCAGATCTACACCGACGTTGACGGCGTTTACACCGCCGATCCGCGCATCGTCAAGACCGCGCAGAAGCTCGACGCCATCACCTATGATGAAATGCTCGAGCTGGCGTCTCTCGGCGCGCAGGTCCTGCACAACCGCTCGGTTGAAATGGCAAAGAAGTACAATGTCGATCTCGAGGTCGTTTCGAGCTTTACCCGTAATCCGGGTACGAAAGTCAAGGAGGGTTCTAACATGGAAAAACTGAATGTTTCGGGTGTAGCCCGTGATAATAACTGCGCGCGCGTCGCGATCATCAATCTGAACGATACCCCGGGCACCGCCTTCAAGGTATTCTCGCTCATGGCCAAGCACAATGTCAACATCGACATTATCCTTCAGTCCGTCGGCCGCGACAACAAGAAGTCCATCTCCTTCACCATCCGTCAGGACGACGCAGAGCGCGTCGAGAAGATCCTGCGCGACGCAAAGGAAATGCTCGACTACGAGGATGTTTCCATCAACACCAAGGTTGCAAAGGTCTCCATCGTCGGCGCAGGCATGGCTTCCGCTGCCGGTGTCGCTTCCAAGATGTTCGAGGCTCTGGCAGGCGCCGGCATCAACATCCGCATGATCTCCACCTCCGAGATCAAGATCTCCGTCCTCATCAACGAGGAGGACAGCGAGAAGGCAGTCAAGGCCATCCACGACCAGTTCTTTGGCGACTGATTTTCTCCGCACCCCAAATCCGAAAAAAGAGCCTCGAAACGCCGTGTTCGGGGCTCTTTTATTACCATTTTTCTCGCCGCAACCTGCGGTTGACACGAGGAAACGCAAGGTTGGTGGCGGAAGAACGGGTTTTCGGATAGAGTGAGCTTACAGGAGGTGAACACCATGACAACAGGTGAAAAAATCGCAGCTCTGCGGCGTGAACATAAGCTCAGTCAGGAAGCGCTCGGCGAAAAGCTCGGGCTCTCCCGGCAGGCGGTCAGCAAATGGGAGGCCGATCAGGCCGTCCCTACGATGGACAATCTGATGGAGCTGAGCCGGCTGTTCGGCGTGCCGGTGGACACGCTGCTGCGGCCGGATGCGCCCTTCCCTGCCGACCCGGCGGAGGACAGCGGCAAGGAGGAAAACGAGGATGCGCCTGCGGCCGCGGAGAAGCCCTCTGCGCCGCGGCATCCCATCAGGAATAAAAGTATCCTCATCGGCGGCGCGGCGCTGCTGTGCGCGTCTCTCGCGTGCAGCGCGGTATCCGTATGGAGCACGGTCAAGCTGCGCGCCGAGGTCGACGGCCTGCGCAGTCTCGTGAACGGGCTTTCGCTGAACAATACGGTCTATTATCCGCAGACCGACACGAACGATGATTTCGCGGAGAGCAGCGAGTCGGTCGCGCTCGACCCGAATGACCCGGAAAAGCTGGTCGTCACGTTCTCCGCCATGCCGCGCGAGATCGGCGACGGCGAGACCGCAAAGTTCCTCATCAGCAGCGACGGGGAGTCGTGGGAATGCGAACCGGCGACGACCAACCCTTACAGCGGCAGTTTGACTATTCCGCTGGTCGATGATTTTTCGGTCTATCTCGCGCTCACCGATGCGGACGGCAGCACGCGCAATCTGTTCGTTGCAAGCGAAAGCGATCTGAAAACCCGTTTTACCCTGATGATCAACGCGACATGGCAGGAGGGACAGCGCACCTCGAGCTTCGGCAAGACGAACTATGTCGGCACGATCGAGACCGCGGTCTACTGCGGCAGCAATGATGTTCAGCCGGTCAGCGGCCGCGTGCTGCTCGAAAAGAACGGCAGGCAGCTGAAGGAGCAGGAGATCGACATAAAAGGCGCCCTCGCGAGCAACGGCTACGGCGATGCTGTTGAATATTTCGGCGATGTTTACTTTTATACGCAGGTAAACTGGCGCGATCTGGACGGCAACCTCGACTACGACATCAAGGTCGAGATCACCGACAACTACGGCCGCGTATCCACGGCGGACGTCGTGTAACCTCTGTATAACGACAAAAATCCCACAGGGAGCATTCAACTTTCCCTGTGGGATTTTGTTTTACTTGTTGTCGGTCTGCTCGGGTTCAGCGGACTCGGACTTTGCCGGAGCGCTGATCTTCTCGTTCAGATCCTTCTGGAGCTCGCTCATGAGGTCTGCGCCGACCACCTTGTCGGGAACCTCTTCGCCGTTAAAGACCTTCTTGAACGTTTCACCGTCCATGGTCTCGTTGCGGATGAGGTACTCCGCGACGCGCGTCATCGCGTCCATGTGCTCGGTCAGCAGCTTCTCGCACTGATGGTAAGCGGTCTCGATGATGCGGTGAATCTCATCGTCGATCTCCGCCGCCTTGACCTCAGAGTAGCCCTTGCCTGCGGCGAAGTCGCGGCCGAGGAAGATCTCGCCGCCCTCAGAACCGTAGTCGATCGGGCCGATCTTGTCGCTCATGCCGTAGCTCGTGACCATCGCGCGCGCCATCTGGGTGGCCTGCTTGATGTCGCCGTAAGCGCCGGTCGAAATATCCTCCATCGTCAGCTTCTCAGCCACACGGCCGCCGAGGCAGACGACGATGTATTCCTCCATATACTTCTTGGTGCGGTACGCCTGATCCTCCTCGGGCAGCGGCATGGTGAAGCCGCCTGCGCCCGACGAGCGCGGAATGATGGTGACGTGGTGTACCGGGTCCTGCGTCGGCAGCACCTCGAAGCAGATCGCGTGACCGGCCTCATGGTAAGCGGTCAGGCGCTTGTCGTGCTCGGTGATGATGTGGCTCTTCTTCTCCACGCCCATGACGACCTTGAGCAGCGACTCCTCGATCTCCTCCTGCGAGATCAGCTTCTTGTTGCGGCGAGCCGCGAGCAGAGCCGCCTCGTTGAGCAGATTTTCGAGGTCTGCGCCGGTGAAGCCGGCGGTCGTTTTCGCGATGTCGGAGAACTTGACATCCGGGTCGAACTGCTTGTTGCGCGCGTGGACCTTGAGGATGGCCTCGCGGCCCTTGACATCCGGCGCGCCGACATAGACCTGACGGTCGAAGCGGCCCGGACGCAGCAGCGCGTTATCCAGAATATCCTTGCGGTTGGTCGCGGCGATGACGATAACGCCCTCGTTCGCGCCGAAGCCGTCCATCTCGACGAGCAGCTGGTTGAGCGTCTGCTCGCGCTCGTCGTGACCGCCGCCGAGGCCTGCGCCGCGCTGACGGCCGACTGCGTCGATCTCGTCGATAAACACGATGGCCGGTGCATTCTTCTTGGCCTGCTCGAACAGGTCGCGCACACGGGATGCGCCGACGCCGACGTACAGCTCAACGAAGTCCGAGCCGGAGATGGACAGGAACGGAACGCCTGCCTCGCCTGCGACCGCCTTCGCGATCAGCGTCTTGCCGGTGCCCGGAGGGCCGACGAGCAGCACGCCCTTCGGGATGCGCGCACCGATCTGCACGAACTTCTGCGGATTTTTCAGGAACTCAACGATCTCCTGCAGCTCGGCCTTTTCCTCGTCCGCGCCTGCGACATCGTTGAACGTCACCTTGTTCTTGCCGTCCTGCGCGAGCTTTGCGCGCGCCTTGCCGAACTGCATCGGGCCTGCGCCGCCGCCGGACTGCTTGTTCATCATGAAATACCAGAACGCACCCACCAGCACCACGAGGATGAGGTACGGCAGGAACTGCGCCCACCACGGGATGGTCGTGGTGATGTAGTCTACCTGCGTCAGCGTGCCGTCCTGCATCTGCTGGTCGATGACCGCGCCGAGTTGCGCCCACCATACCGAGGTATAGTCGCCGATCTCGTAGCTGACCGCGCGGTTCTCGTTCTTCAGGTGCATGGTCAGCGTGCCGCCCTCGAGGGTGTAGCGGTCGACGTCGCCCTGTTCAAAGTAGTTGTAAACGTCCGAGTAGGAGATCGACTCGGTTTTCTGCGTCTGGCTGACGACGTAGCTTACGCCGGCGAGCAGGCAGACCAGTATGAGCAGGTAAAGGCCGAAGCCCTTCATTTTGCCTTTCAAATTGGTTTAACGCCCCTTTCCGTATGGGAGAGATTATTCGCCCTCGCCGCCGTAAACGTGCGGCTTGAGAATGCCGATGTACGGCAGATTGCGGTACTTTTCCGCGTAGTCCAGACCGTAGCCGACAACGAACTCATCCGGGATCTCAAAGCCCAGATAATCGACGTTGACGTCGATCTTGCGGCGCTCCGGCTTGGACAGCAGCGTGCACAGACGGATGGAGTTCGCGCCGCGTGCAGCGAGGATCTGCATGAGGTAGTGCAGCGTTACGCCGGAGTCGAGGATGTCCTCGACGATCAGCAGGTCGCGGCCGTCGATCGGCTGCGCGATGTCCTTGATGATCTGTACCTCGCCGGTGGTCTTGGTGCCGTTGCCGTAGCTGGACACGACCATGAAGTCCACGTTGCACGGCGTGTCGATCGCACGGGTCAGGTCAGCCATGAAGATGTACGAGCCCTTGAGGACGCTGACGATCAGCGGATTCTTGTCGCGGTAGTCCTCGGTGATGCGCGCGCCAAGCTCACGGACCTTGTCCCGCAGCTGCTCTTCGGTGAAATATACTTCCTTGATATCGTCTCGCATGTTATAAGCCATTTCGTCAGTTCCTCTCAATCTTTATTTCCAGCCGCGCGCCCTTTTCCGGCCTCCGGCTGAGATCCATGCCGATATTCTGCACCGCGATGACGCCGTACCGGTCCGCGATGACGGCGAGGGCATTCCGCTCCGCCGCCGGGATTTTCCGGTCGATCATCAGCTTTTTCAGCGTCCGGCTGCCCCCCTTTTCGGTCAGGCGCAGACGGTCTCCCGTCTGCCGCGCGCGAACACACAGCGATGCAAAATCTATTGTACCACAATCTGCGCAAAAAGTATTGACTGTTTTGTAAAAAACTTCGGATTTTTCTAATTTTCTGAGTTTGACTCTCGTGCCGTCCGCCCACAGACCGTCAAACGGGACGGCAAGCAGCAGCGCGTCCGGCTGCGCCTCGTGCTCGCGCGGCGCGATGCGGAAGGCGTCGTACTCGCGCCGTGCCGAAAAGCCGTGCGGCAGGTCGCACTGCGCGGACGGGTCTGCGCTCGCGAGCAGGCGCCCCAGCGCCTCGATATGCGTCTGCGTGAGGTCGCGCATGGGCATTCCGGCGCGCCGTGCCGCCTCGCGCAGCGCCCTTCCCTGCACAGCAGGATGGCACGCGAGGAACGGCGCGGTCAGATAAGCGCCGTCCGCGCGACGCGCGCTTTGCAGGCATCGCTCCGCCTGCTCGCCGAGGCAGGCTTCATCCTGACGCAGCTGTTCGCCGAGCCGCAGCGCCGCCTGCGCGGCCTGTGCGTTGATGTCGCGCAGCACGGGCAGCACGCTGTGCCGCAGCCGGTTGCGCGTGTAATCGTCGCTGAGGTTTGAGCTGTCCGTGACGTAATCCTGCCCGTTCTCGCGCAGGAATTCTTCGATCTCGCGCCGTTCTGCGAACAAAAGCGGCCGGATGATCGCGCCGCGCACAGGCGGAATGCCCGAAACGCCCTTCGCGCCGCTGCCGCGCACCAGATGGAACAGCACGGTCTCCAGATTGTCGTCCGCGGTGTGCGCGGTCGCGATCTTATCCCCGTCCGCTGCCTGTTCGAGCAGGCGGTAGCGCTCGCGCCGGGCAGTCTCCTCGACCGCCCTGCCCTGCGAGAGGGCGGCGATGTCGCAGCGCTCGACAGTCAGCGCAACGCCGCGCTTTTCGCACAGCGCACGGCAGAACGCCTCGTCCCGGTCGGACTCCGCGCCGCGCAGGCAGTGGTTCAGATGAAACGCGCGCACCTCATACCCGAGCATTTGCAGCACGAGCAGCAGCGACACCGAGTCCGCGCCGCCCGACAGGGCGACGAGCACGCGCTCGCCCGGCCTCAGCATATCATACCGGCGAATGGTGTCAGCCGCCGACCTAAGGAACCCGTTATTCCTCATGGATGCGGTCCGGGTTGGAGAAGGTCGTATACTGACCGACCCACTGGAGCTCGACGGTTCCCGTTGCGCCGTGACGGTTTTTCGCGATGATAATTTCCGCGATATTCTTATTCTCGCTTTCCTCATCATAATAATCGTCGCGGTAGATGAACATGACGATGTCCGCGTCCTGCTCGATCGCGCCTGACTCACGAAGGTCGCTCAGCATCGGACGCTTGTCCGAGCGCTGCTCGGACGCACGGGAAAGCTGCGACAGGCACACGACCGGCACGTTCAGCTCCTTCGCCATGATCTTGAGCGAGCGCGAGATCTCGGCGACCTCCTGCACACGGTTGTCCATGTGGCGGCCGCCGACGTGCATCAGCTGAAGATAGTCGATGACGATCAGGCCGAGCTCGTCGCCCAGACGGCGGCATTTCGCCTTGATCTCGGGCACGGTGATGGCCGGGTTGTCGTCCACATAAATATCCAGACTGGACAGCACGCCTGCGCCGCGCGCGATCTTGTCCCAGTCGTCCATCGTCAGATCGCCGGTCTTGAGCTTCTGCGACTCAAGCAGCGCCTGACTGGACAGGAAACGGCTCGCGAGCTGTTCCTTGCCCATCTCGAGCTGGAACACACACACGCCCGTGCCCTTTTTGTAGCCCTTCGGCTTGTTCTGGATGCTCGCCTTGGCGGCGTTCAGCGCGATATTGAGCGCGAAGGCGGTCTTGCCCATGCCGGGTCGGGCCGCGATCAGGATCAGGTCGGACTTGTTCAGACCGGTCAGCGCCTTGTCGAGCGCGTGGAAGCCGGTGGACATGCCCGGAATGTCGCTGTCCGACTGCATGCGCTCGTTCAGCTCGGTATAGAGGTCCGCGATGACGTTTTCGAGCTTGGAAAGGCCCTTGATCTCGCGCCCCTGCCGGATGTTGTAGATACGCTGCTCGGCCAGCTCGGCGATGCCCGAGGCGTCGCCCTGCCCCGAAATCGCGTTCTGCTGAATTTCACTGCCGGCGTCGGCAAGCTGCCGCAGCAGACTCTTGTCGCGCACGATGCGGACATATTCCGCGACATTGCGCGAGCCCGGCGTGATGTCCATGAGCTGAAACAGATAGGCGCGGCCGCCGGCCTCGTCGTAGTAGCCCATGCTCGTCAGCTCGTCGAGCACAGTTACCGGGTCGATGCGCTTCGCGCCGTTGAACATCGAGTAAATGACCTCAAAAATCCGCTTGTTCTCATCGGCGTAGAAGTCGTCCGAGCGCACCTGCTCGATGACCTCGGGGATACAGTTCGGGTCGACCAGCATCGCGCCGAGAAGCGACTGCTCCGCAGTCAGATCCTGCGGCACCTGCCGCATTAAAAGCTCATCCAACAAATACACCTCGATACAATAAAATAAAGGATAGCGCCATCAGCGCCCCGTGCGTCCCACGCACGGAATGAAATAGGACACGGCTTTGCCGTGTCCGTAAAAAGTCAGGACATGCGCCTGACTTTTTACACCCCGACCCAGCCGCCGTGGGCGGCGTCCGGCGGTATCGCCGGGCGGTTTCTACGGAACCGCCCGGCGTATATAGGGGGTATTGGATACCCCCTATAATCTTACGCTTCTACCACCTGCACCAGAATCTCACCAGCGATGTCCTGATACAGCTTTGCCTTGACGCGGTGTACGCCGAAGGTCTTGATCGGCTCCTCGAGCACGATCTTCTGCTTCGGAACGCTCAGACCGTACTGCTTGTTCAGCTCCTCCGCGATCTCCTTGGAGGTGACTGCGCCAAACAGACGGCCGCCTGCGCCGCCCTTGGCCGGAACCTTGACCGGGCTCTCCTTGAGCTTTGCAGCCGCCTCGCGCGCTGCCTGCTGCTCGAGAGCAACCTTGCGCGCGTGCGCCTCGTCCTGCGCCTTCTTTACGTTGAGGTTGTCCGCGGTAGCCAGCTCTGCCAGACCGCGCGGCATGAGGAAGTTGCGGCCGTAGCCCTCGCTGACCTCGATGAGGTCGCCCTTCTTGCCCTTGCCCTTTACGTCTGCTGTCAGAATTACTTTCATGATAAGTCTCTCCTTAATTTTGTATTACTTTTTTATGATGTTCCTGCCCGATTTCCGGCAGAGAAATGTGCTCAGTGTTCGTTCTGCTTCTCCGCGCGCTGATCCTCCAGATAGCCGCGGATGGCCTCGGTGATCAGGCGGTCCGCCTCCTCAGGCGTCGTGTTTTTCAGCTGCGCGCCGGCCGCAGAATGGTTGCCGCCGCCGCCCAGACGCTCCATGAGCAGCTGAACGTTGACCTGACCTGCCGCTCGCGCGGAGACCGCCATGTCGTTCTCGCCGCTGCGGAACGCAACAACGGACGCCGAGGTGCCGATGATGGAAAGCAGCTCGTCGGCCGCCTGCGCCGCCGCGATGCGGTCCACCGGCTCGCCCGTGATGGCGAAGATCACGCCGTGGCCGCAGTTGCGCGCGGAGGAAATGATCTTCTGGCGCTCCATGTACTGATCGAAGCTCGACTGGAACAGGCGCTTGACGTCGCTCGCCTCTGCGCCTGCGCGGCGCAGATAGGCCGCCGCCTCAAACGTGCGCACGCCGGTGCGCGTGGAAAAGCCCTTGGTGTCGAGATAAATGCCCGAAAGCATCGCCTCGGCTTCGGCCGTCAGGATGCTGCTCGTCGGCACGAGGTACTGAAGCAGCTCGCTGACGAGCTCGGACGCGGACGACGCATACGGCTCGTGCAGACTGACGACTGCGTTTTCGATATAGTCCGCAGCGCGGCGGTGATGGTCGATGACCGCGACCTTGTTGATGGACTGGAGCAGCGACTCACTCTCCACATAGCCGGGACGGTTGACGTCCACGACAATGAGCAGCGTGTTAAAGTCGCACATGATCATCGCGTCCTCCGCGCTGACGAATACGCCCTTGTACTCGCTCTGGGTCTCCAGACGCTCGATCAGGTCGCTCGCCATCGTGTGCGCGCGGTCCACGACGATGTGTACCGGCTTATTCTTGACGCGCGCGGCGCAGACCATGCCGGCCGCGGCGCCGATGGCGTCCATGTCGCTGTTTTTGTGGCCCATGACGAGCACCTGCGACGAGTCGCGGATGAGCTGGCTGAGCGCGTTGGCAACGACGCGGCTCTTGACCTTGGTGCGCTTCTCGACCTCTTCGCTCAGGCCGCCGAAGAACTCAAAGCTGTAGCGGTTTTTGATGACCGCCTGATCGCCGCCGCGCGAGAGCGCCATGTCGATGGCGAGACCGGCGTACTTGTAGCTCTCCGCGAGCGTCTCGCCGTCGCGGCCGATGCCGATGGACAGCGTCGCGACAACGCCCTCATGGTTCTGAATATCGCGTACCTCCTGAAGCACCGAGAACTTTTTCGCCGCGAGCTTGTCCAGCTCGGCGTTCTCGATGATAAAGATGTACTTGTCGCGGTCATATTTGCGCATGACGGCGCTCGAGTCCTTGACCCACGAGGACAGGCGCTTGTCGATGCCGGCGAGAATGTTGGACTTCTCCGAGTCGGTCGTGTTCTTGACGAGCTCCTCGTAGTTGTCGATGGCGATGACCGCGATAGCCGGTCTGCGCGTCTCGGAATCGTCGCGCAGATGGACATATTCCGTGCAGTCGATGAAATGGAGCATCATCATCTGACCTGCGCCCGACTGGATCATGCTGCCGAACACGTGGTAGACGCTGCGGCCCATGCGCAGCTCGCCCGGAAAGGCGGTCTTGCCCTCGATGAGCCAGCGCGTTTCGAATGTCGGCGCGAGCTCGGTCAGGCGCATGTGCGGCGCGTGAGCGAAATGGCCGGTCATGTCCGCGAAGGCCTCGTTCGCCCAGATGATCTGGCCGGTCGTCGCGAGCGCGACAACGGTCGGCAGAGGCGATTTCGTGACCGCCGGGCGTATCTCTCCGCCCTCGATCTCGATGTTCTCCATCAGCTCATGCACCTGCTGCCGCCGCTCCGCGTCGCTGCGGATCGCGACCATACGCAGGATGATGACGACGGCCATGCCGACCAGTCCATACGGCTTTGAAAAATACAGACCGCAGGCCGCAAACAGGAAAAACAGCACATAAAATACCGCTCGGCCGGGTCGAAGAGCCGTCTGAATTTTCTTTTTCAAATTCCCGCCCCCCTTTTGGACGCAAATATACAGCATGATTATAGCATTTTCCAGCCGCAATGTAAAGATAAACCGTTCCCCCTTCTCTTTTTACCCTCAGCAGAGGGTAAACCTTCCGCCGATACAGCGGCTCGCCGCTGGAGGCGACTTTACGCTCAAAGTGAGCGTGCACATGGGCCGCCTTCGGCGGCCGGGAGACGCCGTGCCCACGGCGGAGGGCAAAAGGGGACAGGACACCAAACATGGTTTCCTGTCCCCTCTTGACTCCCCTTACCTTCCTTTTAAGCCGCTCAGCA
>CAVIRF010000010.1:0-29736 GCA_963645185.1 Coprococcus eutactus
CGGAACGATCATATACAGTGTCATGACCATGGCAATTCCTCCTTTTCTGCGCTCAGTATAATAGAAAAACCCCGGTTGCGCCACCAACTATCGCGCAACCGGAGCAAAAGTTCAAGCCTTTTTCGTCTTTTTTTCGCTCAGCATCAGACCGCCGAGGGCGAGCGCCGTGCCGACCCACATCACCGGCGTCATGGTCTCATGCAGGATGAGTGCGGACGCAACGATGGTGATGACAGGCGAGGCGTAGATGTACACGCTCGTGCGCACCGGACCGAGCAGAAACACCGCGCGGTTCCACGTTACAAAGCAGGTCGCGGACGCGAGCAGACCGAGGAACAGCAGGTTCCCCAGATGCACCGGCGTGCCCCACGCCGCGATACCGGCCGGAAGGCCCTCGATCGCCGCCGGAATGAGCAGGAACAGAAAGCCGTAGCCGAAAATACGGCAGGTCAGCGGCACGGTCTGGTAGCCCATGTGGCCGAGTACGCGGATGAGGACCGAATAAATGCCCCAGACAAAGGCCGCGCCCACGGTCAGCAGCGCGCCGACCGGACTGAAATGCAGCTCGCTCACACCGGCGAGCGACACGAGCGTGACGCCCGTCATCGCGCAGACAAAGCCGCAGAAAAACCAGACCGTCAGCTTTTCCTTGAGGAACACCGCCGCGATGAGCGCCGTGAACAGCGGCGCCGCCGCCACGATAACGCCCACGAGCGAGGCGGAGATATAGGTCAGCGCGATGTTCTCCATGAGAAAATACAGCGTCACGCCGGTGAGTCCGGCCGCCGCGAACAGCGCTTCATGCCATTTTTTCTGCGGACGCATCAGACCGCGTCCAACGATGAGCAGCGCGAGAAAGCCGAGCGCGAACCGCGCGATCATGATCTCGATGGGCGAAAAGGTGCGCAGCAGCACCTTGGTCGCGACGAACGTCGTGCCCCAGACGAGCACGCTGAATGCGCCGAGCAGGTGTCCCTGCAAACGATGATTGTTCTGTGTATCCTGCATTTGAATTTCCTCTGTCTGTGGGGTTACTGCGCGGTCTCGTCCGTCTGCGCATCGCTGCCGCTGTCGGCGGTATAGACGCGCGTCCAGTTCTCCTGTCCGAAGAAAACGCTGTACGGCGCAGGCGAGAAACCGTTGATGAGATTTTTGCGGATGATGACCTGCTCCCGCTCGAACGCGATCGGGATAAAGGGCATCTGCTCCGCAAACTGCTTGTAGAGCGCGCTCCGGTCGCCGCTCTTGCGCGCGGCGGCAAGCGTGCTCTCCATGTCGGGATCGTTGTAGCCGCCGAAGTTCAGGCTGCCGCCCTGCGTCAGCAGCGGCCGCAGATCAAAGTCCGGCGTGAGGCGCGTTTCGCCGTAATACAGATCGAACGAGCCCTCCTTAATGCGCGCGGTGAAGGTTTCGTAGTCCACCGCATCCACCGTGACGCTCACGCCTTCGATGGCGTTCCACGAGGCGGCGAGCTGCTCGGCGGCGGCGACCTTGAAGGCGTTGTCCGAGTTGACGAGCAGATGCAGCGACAGCACGATCTGCTCCCCGACCGCGTCGGTCGCGGGCGTATCCTCGTCGCTCTGCGCCGCTGCGGACGGATTTTTCACCGGCTCTCCGTCGGCGTTCAGCACGCGGTCGCCGTCCTCGTCGACGTAGTAGCCCTCGTCGTCGGTCAGCGGCGTGCCGTCCTCCGCGTAATAGATCGTGACGTCCTCCGGCGCGGCGGTCTGCGTGCTGCTGTCCTTCGCCGCCGTGTCGTCCGTCTTTTTGTCGTCCGTTTCGCTGTGCAGCAGCTCATACGCGCCTGCGGTGTCCGCCTCGGTCGAGAGCGTCACGCCCGAGACCTGCTGCTGCGGATTGACCGGCAGAACAGCCGGGTCCGCGAACGTCTGGAGCTGCGTCTCGCACAGCGCCCGGCGGCCGATGGCGGCGGAAAGCGCCCGGCGCACCTTCGCGTCCTTCAGCTTTTCGTTTGCGTAGTTGATGCCGATATAGTGCAGCGCCGTACTCGGCGTTTGCAGCGTGTCGACCGCACCGCCGATGACCGTCGTCTTGTCGTCAGCCGCGATGCGCGAGCTGCGCATGACCGACACATCGCCCGTCCGGAAGCTGGACTCCGCCGCGTCCGCCCGGGTGATGCCGACCAGCTCAATGTGGCGGATGGTGCCGAGAAAGCCGCCGTGCCAGTTTTCGTTCTTTTCGAGCGTGCATACGCTGCCGTTCTCGACCGGCACATACGGGCCGGTGCCGTCGGCAAAGCTGCCGCTGTCCGCGCTCCCCTTGCGGTAGATCGGGATATTCAGCAGGCGCGGAAAGTCCGCATTGGGCGAAGAGAGCACGATGCGCACCTTGTAGGTGCCTGCCGACTCCACCGTCGTCACGTCGGCAAGGCGGCTGTGATAGGGCGAGGAGGCGTTGTCCATCGCCGCGCGGTAGCTCGCGACCACATCATCCGAGGTGAGCGTCTGCCCCGACCAGAACTTCACGCCCTGCTTGAGGGTGAAGGTGAAGGTCGTGCCGTCGCCGCTGTAGCCCTCGCACAGCACGTTCTGCGGCGTAAAATCGTCCGTCAGCTCGAACAGACCCTCGTACAGCGCCTCGCGCAGCATGGCGTTGATGCTGTCCGTATCCGTGACCGGGTTGAGCGTGCCGTTTTTGTACCATGCAAGCCCGAAATACGCATCCGATACGTCTACCGTATCCTTCGGCTCCTCGTCCTGCTGTCTGCCGGGCAGCGTGCAGCCCGACAGCAGGCACAGCCCGGCGAGCGCCGCCGCGAGCGCGCGTTTTTTCCATTTCATGCGGCGTCCCCTCACAGGCATATGATGCCGCCCTGCACGCCGCGATGGCCGTGGGTCGCGCGGTGCGACCAGAATTCATCCGCGCAGCATTTGGTGCAGATGCCGCTGTCGATGACGTTGTCCGGCGAAAGACCGGCGTCGGTCAGCAGTCTGACGCCGATGCCCTGCAGATCCACATGGAACTTGACGCCCTTTTCCGCGATAAACGGATGGACGCGCTCGCCCATCAGACGCTCCATCGCCTCAGGGACGTCCGCGTCGGTCTCAAAGCATTCCTGCCGGATGGACGGGCCGAGCACGGCGATCAGGCTGTCGCGCTTCGTGCCGAGCTTTTCCGCCATGACCTCCACGGTCTTCGGCAGGATACCTGCCGCCATGCCGCGCCAGCCTGCGTGCGCCACGCCTGCGGTTCTGGTCGCAGGATCGTAGAACAGCGTCACCACGCAGTCCGCATAAAAGCCGCACAGCGGCGTCTCGGGCAGCGCGCTCACGATCGCGTCCGACTCCCACGCCATCGGCTGATGCAGACCCATGCCGGCCTCGCTTTCGGTCACGACCGAGATCTGCGTGTCGTGTATCTGCTTAGTCATGGTGATGCGGCCCTCATCCATGCCGAGCTTTTCCGCCATGATGCGGTAGTTTTGCAGCACGTTCTCCCGCTCGTCGCCCCGGTTGAAGCCGAGGTTCAGGCTCTCGCAGTCGCCGCGGCTCACGCCGCCGAATTTGGTGGTGAAGGCATGGCGAACCGGCAGCCGGTCACAGGTATAGTAAACAAACGAGCCGCGCTCGTTGCGGTGCATCGTCGGGTGCATAGTCTCCCTCCTTACCATTCGTCCGAACCGTCGTCCGGGATGACTTCCTTCATGGCGGTGATCGCGACCTCGATCATCGAGTCATCCGGCTCAAATACGGTCAGATGCTGGATCATGAGACCCGGCCAGCGCAGCGCGCGCGAGATGATGCTCTCCGAGCGGCCGGCGTAGCGGTTGAACTCGTAGCTGATGCCGACGACGAGCGGCAGCAGAATGAGGTGCGCGAGCATGCGCAGGAACGGGTTGGTGATGTCGATGATCGAAAAGACGATGGACGAAACGATTGTCGCGATGATGATGAGCACAAACATGAAGCTCGTGCCGCAGCGCGGATGGTACTTGCCCTGCTTGCGGACGTTCTCCACGGTCAGCTCCTCCCCTGCCTCGTAGCAGAAGATGGTCTTGTGCTCCGCGCCGTGATATTCGAACGTGCGGCGGATGTCCTTCATATGCGACACCGACCACATGAACATCAGGAAAATTGCAACGCGCACGATGCCCTCGAGCACGTTCCGCGCCAGCACGCCCCAGTTTTTCGGGACGAATCCGCCGAGAAAGCTCGGCAGCAGCAGGAACAGGCCGACCGGCAGCGCGATGCCGATGACGGTGGACAGGCCGAGGATCATCTTGTTCAGCTTTTCCGAGCCGAATTTCGCCTCGAGCCACTTTTCGAATTGGGACGGCTCCTCGTCGATGCTCTCATCGTCGAAAAACTCCGCCGAATAGTTGATGGCTACGATGCCGTCCTTCATGGCGGTGAACAGCGTGTATGCGCCGCGCAGGATGGGCTTGTGCCAAAGCGCCGGCTGATGATGCGCCGGTTCGGTCTTGGTGACCAGCTCACCGCCCGGCTTGCGCACGACGGTGCAGGTCTTTTTCGGGCCCTTCATGACGATGCCTTCAATGATGGCCTGACCGCCGATGGTTGTTTTCTTGGTTGACATATGGTTCTCCTTTGGGATAGATAGGCAGTTACGGCTCTTCCTCGGTCTTGGGCGGCGCGCCGGTGATGCCGAGCGCCTCCTCCGCCTTTGCCGACGGCAGCGTGACCGTCACGGTCGTGCCCTCGCCGACGGTGGACGCGATGTCGAGCGTGCCGCCGTGCAGGGTGACGATCTCCTCGGTTACGGCAAGGCCGATGCCGCTGCCGCGCTGCTTGGACGAGCCTTTATAGAATTTCTCCTTGACGAACGGCAGCTCGGCTTCAGGTATGCCCTGGCCGTAGTCGCGCACGGTCGCGACGAGATTTCCCCCGTCGCGCACCAGACGGATGTCGATGCGCTTGCCGTCGCCGCCGTACTTCGCGGCGTTGTCCAGAATGTTGAGGAACACCTGCTTCATGCGGTGGCGGTCGCCATTGACGAAGTAGTTCGCCTCGACGTCCTCGTCGTAGTTGAGGTGGATGCCGCTCTTCTGGAGCAGGTTTTCGTACATGTATACCGCCTCGTACAGCTCGATGGACAGGTCAAAGGTCTCGACCTCGAGCTTCATGCGGCCCGACTCGATGCGCGCGAAGTCGAGCAGCTCCTCGACCATGCGCGTCAGGCGGTTGGACTCCTTCTGGATGATGGTCAGGCCCTGCATGACCTCCTCCGGGTCCTCGCCGCCGCCTGCGAGCAGCGTTTCGCTCCAGCCGCCGATGGCGGTCAGCGGCGTGCGCAGCTCGTGCGAGACCGAGGAAATGAAGTCGTTCTTCATACGCTCGGCGCGGTTGATCTCGTCGGACATGTAGTTGATCGTGTCGCACAGCTCGCCGATCTCGTCGTCGTAGGTCTTTTGCAGACGCACGCCGTAGCGGCCGGCCGCGATTTCCTTGGCAATGTTGTTAATCTTGAGCACCGGGTCCACGATGGACTTGATGAAGTAGCTGTTGGATGCGACGACGAAAATGAGGAACACCAGACACGCGAGCAGCGATACGCCGATGATGATCCAGATCTGGCGCTCGACCACGCGCAGCGAGGTGATGAAGCGCACGCCGCCAACCAGATCGCCGCGCGAGGACAGCAGCGGCGCGGTGACGCTCATCACGCGCTCGTCAGAGAGTGGATCGCGTCCGGTGAACACCGAGGTCTTCTGCGACGCGAGCGCCTGCGTTGCGTCCTCCGTGGATGCCAGACCGCCGCCCGACAGCCCCGAGGTCGAGAGCAGGATGCGCCCGTTCGCGTCGAGGAACTGCTGCTCGAGTTTGTCCTGCTCGCTGAACGTCGTCACGGTGGACTCCGCCTGCGTGTAGAACTGGTCATACGTGTCGGTGAAGTATTTGCGGAAGGTGTCCGACGCCGTGACCGCGCGCGAGACCAGATTGTCGCGCACGGTGGCGTAGTAATAGCCCGACACGCCGACCGAGATCAAAATCATCACGGCCGCCAGAATGACGAGCACGAACGAAAGCGAGTTCATCATCCAGCGTCCGCGGATGCCGCCCGGCGAATGCAGCACCTTGGGCGTCTCCGGCTGCGGCGGCGGTGCGGATTGTTTGCGTTTTTTGCGATCTGTCATAAAGAAAATGACCTTTCCTGTTTTCTCCGAAAACAACTGCGGAATAAATGTGGAATGATGCGGAACCGAAAAGGCCGCGTCAGCGCCTTTTCGCGGCGCACCGCAGTGCGCCGATGCAATTCCCCAAAGAAGTCCAGCTCTGCCGGACTTCTTTACCACTGCCTCGGGACACGTGTCCCGAGCCGCCCCTGCCGTGCAGGGGCGAGGGGGTTATCGTTCCCGGTTTCTCCGGAACCGGGAACGTATCTAAGGGGGACAGCGTCCCCCTTAGAAAAGCGTCAGCGCCTATCCTTCCCACATATACCCATAACCGCGCACGGTAACGATATGGTTCGGCTCGGCCGGGTCGTCCTCGATCTTGATGCGCAGACGGCGGATATTGACGTCTACGATCTTCAGCTCGCCCACATAGTGATGGCCCCACACCATCTCCAGCAGCTCATCGCGCGACAGCGCCTTGCCGATGTTCTGCATGAACGCCTTGAGCAGGCCGTACTCGATCTGCGTCAGCTCGATCTTGCGGCCGTTCTTGAGCACCTCGCGCGCGCGCAGATTGAGCTTGAACGGGCCGGACTTGATGACGTCCTCCTCCGAGAACGGCGAGCCGGATACGCGGCGGTACAGCGCGTCCACGCGCGCGACCAGCTCCACGCTCGAAAACGGCTTGGTCACATAGTCGTCCGCGCCGTTCATCAGACCGTTTACCTTGTCCGCCTCCTGCGTGCGCGCGGTCAGCATGATGACGCCGGCCTGATAGCCCTCCGCACGCATCGTGCGGCAGACCTCGTAGCCGTCGATGCCCGGAAGCATGACGTCGAGTATCGCGACCGCGATGTCCTGATTTTCGTGATATTTTTCGAGCGCCTGCTCGCCGGTCTCGGCTTCGATGACCTCGTAGCCGCCCCGTTTCATATTCAGCACCAGAAAGGAGCGGATGCTTTCTTCATCCTCCAGAACCAGCACTTTACGTTTCATGGATGCCATCCTCCTTTGATTTTCAGGGCAATACCGCATAATGGGACAAGAGCGATTTGTGAGTAAATTTTGCGTACTGACAAGGCGCGGTTTTGCGGTAATACTTGATGTATTACCGTGAAATCGCAACAAAGTCAGGACGCTAAATTTCCACAAAGCGCCGCAGCTTTCATTGTGCGGTGTTGCCTTAATTATTCCATGCCTGCTTGACAATCGAGAAGCGCGAGCTGATCTCCTCCGCGCTGATCTTCAGCGTACCGCTCTGCGCGCCCTCCGGGATCTTCGCGAAATAGACAGCCTGCGACGTCTGGCCAAGCTGGATGAGGTCGGTCCGGCTCGCGTAATACTCGCGCGAGGAACCTGTTACACAGTAAATGTTGAACAGCGGAATGGAACTCTGCCCCTCTCCGCGGTATTCGTAGAACGATACCAGACTCAGGCCGCCGTCCGTGGACTTGACCGCCGTGATGCGGTCGTGCCAGCTCTGGTCGATGCGCAGACTCCACGCATCCGAGATGCACTGATAGGTCGTGCTGACCTGCGCAGGCGTCGTGCCCAGACCGTAGGCGTACCAGTCGAGCATGTACAGCGCGTCGTGCGCCGCCGCGTCCTTGTAGCCTGCCATGAGCACCGCGCGCGGCAGCTCCATCACGCCGTCATTGTTGATGTCGGTCGCGTAGACCTGCACGGGGCGGTAAGTGCTGCAGCTCGCGATGTCCTCGCCGTCGAGCGCCAGATTGACCAGCATGCCGTTGTCGTAAACGAAAATATCGGTCGTCAGGCCGACGCCGGAAGCCATTTTTTCCTCCGCGAACACCGCCGGCAGGCCGTCCGTGATGCGTCCGGCCTCCATGCGCTCGACCGACGCGATGCCGGCGCTCATCGCCGCCTCACCGGCCAGATTCATGCGGCCGTCCTCGTAGCGGTACAGCCGCGCGGCGCGCTTGCCGGAGGCGTTGGTCAGCAGCAGCAGATCCTTCGCGCCATCGCCGTCCATGTCGGTCAGCTCGAGCGCACTGTAATCGGTCTCGAGCAGCACGCGCGGCGCACAGCTGTCGTCAAAGTCGCACATCGTCAGCGCGCCCGTGCCGTTTCCGGCCAGCTGCCACGTGACCACAAGGCCGCGGCCGCCGTCCGGGCTGATGGTCGGGTACTCGACCGACTGGATCGCGGCTCCCTTTGCATCGATCGAGCCGGTGCACAGGTAGTCATCCCCGTTTTTCTTGTAGATATATACCTTGAAGTCGTTGCTCGTCGCCGAGGTCGCGCCGCGGAAAAACGCGATGGCTTCCTCGGTGCCGTCGCCGTCCAGATCGACGAGCTGCACGGACGAGCGGTTCTCCCCGGCGGTCGGGGTGGTATAGGAAACGCCCGATGCCAGAAGCTCCTCGAGCTTGACCTGAAGCGTCTGGTAATTGCTGGACGGCTTGGGCGCCGCCAGCAGCTCGTCGCCGGACGGCACCGTGCAGCCTGCCAGCAGCAGAAGGCTCATCAGTACAGGCAGTATACGAACAGATTTCATTGCTTGCTCCCAGTCCTTGTTCGGAAGTTCAAATTCGCGCATGAAAATGCGCGCGTTCTGTCGATTGCACAGGCACTCCCCTTGCGGATGCCTATACAGATTAAGTATAGCACAAATTCCACATATCCGGTAAAGTTTTTTGCGGATTTTTTGATTACAGTACAGAAAAAGCGCTCTGCAAATTGACAAAAAGGGACGAAGCGGTTATACTGAGACCATGCGCCGGACGCCGGAGCGCGTTTTGCGCGGTCGCTGATATTTTTCTGCGGGTATGGCGGAATGGCAGACGCGCCAGATTTAGGTTCTGGTGTCTCAGACGTGCAGGTTCAAGTCCTGTTACCCGCACCACCATCACACACAAGAGGGTTTGCCTATGTCTCAGAACAGCATTCTTCTGGAAAAGTCGCTGCATTTTTCTGTCCGCATCGTGAAGCTGCATCGCCTGCTGCACAGGCATGAGGATGACCTGTCCGCCGAGCTGCTGACGCACGCGGCCGCGATCGGCTCCGCGGTATCGCGTTCGGATTACGCTCTCAACCGCAAAGAGCTCGCTGAAAGCCTGAACGAGGCGCTGCGCGAGACCGCGCAGACCGAATACTGGCTGCGGCTGCTGACGCTGACCGACGATATTGACGTTCGCACAGGTGCTTCCCTGCTGAGCGACTGCACCGAGCTGCGCCGCCTGCTGACCGCTGCGGCAAGCGCGGCAAACTAAACGGAAATCTGTCTGAAAACCACGCCTTCGGCGTGGTTTTCTTTTTTATGCGCGTATCTTGCAAATGTTCCGGGAACGCGCTATAATGAGCGCAAATGAGGTGGTAAAATGGCAAAGCGCATCATCTGCATCGGCGACTCCAACACATACGGCTATGACCCTGCCGCCTTCGGCGGCGCGCGCTATCCCGAAGGCGTGCGATGGACCTCGCGGCTCGGCAGTGCGTGGAACATTCAAAATCTCGGTGAAAACGGCCGCGAAATCCCGTCGAGCAGCTTCGCTGTGCGCGTCCTGCTCGGGCAGATCGGCTCGCGTCTGCCAGCGAACGGTCTCTGCCTGATGCTCGGCACAAACGACCTGCTCTGCGGCGCCTCCCCTGCCGAGGCTGCCGAACGGATGCGCATTTTTATCAGTGACCTTGTGGTCTGCGGTCTGCCGCTGCTGCTCGTCGCGCCACCGCTCATGCGGAGCGGCACATGGGTCGAGAGCGACACGCTCATCCGAAATTCCGAACAGCTTGCCCTGCTCTACCGCGACCTCGCCGCAAGCTGCGGCGTGTCGTTCTGCGACGCCTCCAGCTGGGACATTCCGGTCATGTTTGACGGCGTTCACTTCTCCGAAGAAGGCCACCGCCGCTTTGCCGAACAGATCGAACCAGTTTTCGCACAGACCTTCTGATAACCACATAGAAAAAGCACCGCAGTTTTCACTGCGGTGCTTTCATTATTATCTCTGCTTTTACTTGGCGAGCTTGCTCTGTGCCTTCTGCTCGAAGCGCTCCTTGGCGACGATCGCGCGCTGATGCGTGCCCTCGCCGATGAGGCCGGCCTCGTCGTAAGCTGCGACCTTGAAGGTCAGGATCTTGCCATTCGGCGCGATCTCGGTCAGCTCGGTCTCGATGCGGACCTCCATGCCCTCCGGGGTCGCTGCAACGTGGCTTACGTTCACCAGCGTGCCGACCGTGGTCTTGCCCTCCTCGAGCTCACCGGCAACGCTGCCTGCTGCGGTGTTCTCGATGGCTGCGATCATCATCGGGGTAGCAAATACGGATACCAGACCGCTGCCGACGTTGCACGCCAGCTGCTCCTTGGTTACAGTGAACTTCTTCTCGCCCTTGATACCAGTGTTCATTATGATTTCTCCTGTCTTTGTAAAGCGGAAATTACTTCTTGCGCAGTTCGGTCATACCGCCCATGTACGGCTGCAGCGGCTTCGGGATAGCGACCGAGCCGTCCTCACGCAGGTTGTTCTCGAGGAACGCGATCAGCATGCGCGGAGGTGCAACGACCGTGTTGTTCAGGGTGTGTGCGAAGTACAGCTCCTTCGGGTTCTCCTTGCTGCGGATGCGGATGCCCAGACGGCGCGCCTGTGCGTCACCGAGGTTGGAGCAGGAGCCGACCTCGAAGTACTTCTTCTGGCGCGGAGACCATGCCTCTACGTCGCAGGACTTGACCTTCAGGTCAGCCAGATCGCCGGAGCAGCACTC
Source organism: Coprococcus eutactus (assembly GCA_963645185.1). Lineage (GTDB taxonomy): Bacteria > Bacillota > Clostridia > Oscillospirales > Butyricicoccaceae > Agathobaculum. The sequence goes on from CAVIRF010000010.1 coordinate 10,814, forward strand.
CAGCGTGCGGACCGGAATATCGAGCGAACGGAAGAAGTCGACCGTGTTCTGCCACAGCTTTTCATACCATGCCTTGCTGTCCTCCGGCTTGCAGACGACGACCATCTCCTGCTTCTCGAACTGGTGGATGCGGTAAACGCCGCGCTCCTCGATGCCGTGCGCACCGACTTCCTTGCGGAAGCACGGAGAGTAGCTGGTGAGGGTCTGCGGAAGGGTCTCCTCGTCGTTGATGGTGTCGATGAACTTGCCGATCATGGAGTGCTCGGAGGTACCGATCAGGTACAGATCCTCGCCCTCGATCTTGTACATCATGTTCTCCATTTCCTTGAAGGACATAACACCCTTTACTACATCACCGTGGATCATGAACGGCGGAATGTAGTAGGTGAAGCCGCGGTCGATCATGAAATCGCGCGCGTAGGACAGGATGGAGGAGTGCAGACGAGCGATGTCGCCCTTGAGGTAGTAGAAGCCGTTGCCGGAAGTGCGGCGGGCAGCATCGAGGTCGATGCCGTCGAAGGACTCCATGATGTCAACGTGATACGGAACCTCGAAATCCGGAACAGCCGGATCGCCGAACTTCTCGATCTCGACATTCTCGGAGTCGTCCTTGCCAATCGGAACGGACGGGTCGATGATGTTCGGGATAACCATCATGCGGTTCTTAACTTCCTCAGCGAAGGTCTTTTCGTCCTCCTCGAGCTTGGTCATCTCGTCGGCCATAGCCTTAACTTCAGCCTTGATCTTCTCGGCCTCTTCCTTCTGGCCCTTAGCCATCAGACCGCCGATCTCCTTGGACTTCTTGTTGCGCTGTGCACGCAGCTCGTCGCAGCGAGTCTTTGCAGCGCGGTACTTCGCGTCGAACTCGATGACCTCATCGACCATCGGGATTTTCTCGTCCTGGAACTTCTTCTTGATGTTCTCCTTGACTGCGTCCGGGTTTGCTCGGACAAATTTGATATCCAGCATTTTTTATTTCTCCTTATTGATTATTAACATTGTTATCGTCGCTCTGCGCGGTGCTGTCTGCGAGCGCAAGCAGCTTCTGATAGACCGCGTAGTCGTTTTCCTCGAACACGCCGCCGTCCTCGCGGAGCTTGAGCTGATCCGCGGAAAAGGCATCCGTGATGCCTTCGAGCAGGTAGTTCAGCTTGTCCATGTCGTCATCCATGACGGCCTGCTCCGCCGCGACGAGCATTTCGAGCATCTGCTCGCGGTCTCGCAGGTTCTGCGTCGCGCCGACCACATCGGTCTTTGCCTGCTCGGTGCCGAGCGTGCTGCGCACGCTTTCCAGCGCCTCGCTCTGCAAGTCGAACTGCTGCTGCAGGTCTGCGACCTTCTGGGTCGCGCCCTGCGCGACGGTCTGCTGCTCGTTCAGCTGTGAGCTGAGGTTTTCGACCTGACGGTCTGCACGCGCCTGCGCGACATAGCTGATGAGAATGAGTGCGATCGCCACTGAGAACAGGCCGACGATATAAAACGTCAGCGTCGTGCGGCTGAGCTTTTTCTCCGGCTTTGCCTGTTCGGGGGCGTTGTTTTTCTGTTCGTTCATGTGCAGCCTCCTTATACGCGCAGAGCGCGCAGCGCTTCGGTCAGGCGTTCCAGATCGTCCGCGCCATAGTATTCAAGGGTCAGCTGACCGCTGTTTTTACCCTGCTGAATGCTGATCTTGCGGCCGAGGACGCTTTCCAGCTCCTTCTCCAGCGCCGCGATATAGTCCACGGAAAAGTCGCTTTCCTGCGGCTTTGGCTCCGCAGGCTTTTTGTTCATGCGCTTGGCGAGCGCTTCCGCCTGACGGACGGTCATGCCGACCATCTGCTTTGCTGCTTCGACGCGCTTGTCCTCCTCCGCGACGGCGAGCACCGCGCGCGCATGGCCGCCGGAGAGCTCTCCCCTGCTGACCATCATCCGGACCTCGCCGGGCAGCTGCAGCAGACGCAGCGCATTGGCGACCGCCGGGCGCGACTTGACGACGCGCTGCGCGACCTGCTCCTGCGTCAGACCGTAGTCTCGCATCAGCTGCTCATAGCCTTCTGCTTCCTCGATCGGGTTGAGGTCCTGTCTCTGGAGGTTTTCGATGAGGGCGAGCTCCATGACCTCGCTCTCACTCGCCTCAATGACCATGGCAGGGATTTCATCCAGACCGGCCTGCCGTGCGGCACGCCATCTTCTCTCGCCTGCGATGATCTGATAATAGCCTTGCTTTTTACCCGCGCGCACCGTGATCGGTGTGATGACGCCGTGCAGGCGGATGCTTTCCGCAAGCTCGTCGAGCGCCTCCTGCGCGAATACCTTCCTCGGCTGGCTGGGGTTCGGTTCGATGCGGCTGATCGCGATCTTGCTGACGCTGTCCGCCGAGCTCTCCGATTTCAGATCGACGACCGTTGTCTCTCCGAACAGGTTGGAGAGGCCGCCGCCCAGTCCCTTTTTACCGGATGCCATCAGCCCTTCCCCTTTCCGTTCTTCGCCAGAATTTCATCCGCGAGCGACAGATACGCTTCCGCACCGCGGCACATGCGGTCGTACTCAGTGATCGGCTTGCCATGGCTCGGCGCCTCGCTCAGACGAACGTTGCGCGGAACGACCGACGAGAATACCTCGCCCGGGAAGTGCTTTTTGACCTCCTCGACCACCTGAATGGACAGGTTGGTTCGGCCGTCGAACATGGTCAGCAGGACGCCCTCGAGCGACAGCTTCGGGTTCATGTTCTTCTTGACCATGCGCACGGTCGTCATCAGCTGGCTCAGGCCCTCGAGCGCGTAATACTCGCACTGGAGCGGAACCAGAAAGCTGTCCGCCGCGCACAGGCAGTTGAGCGTCAGCAGGCCGAGCGACGGAGGGCAGTCGATGAACACATAATCGTAATCATCCTTGACCTTGTCGAGCACAAGCTTGAGACGCGCCTCGCGGTGATCCATTGCGATCAGATCGAGCTCCGCGCCGGCGAGATTGACATTTGCGCCGATGAGATCGACCCACTTGGTCTGGACGATACCCGATTTCGTATCCGGGTCCTCGGAGACGATCAGATCATAGATCGACGTTTCGAGCGAACGCGGATCGACGCCGAAGCCTGAGGTCGCATTGCCCTGCGGGTCAAAGTCGCACAGAAGAACGCGCTTTCCGCGCTCGGACAGTGCCGCTGCGAGGTTGATCGCAGTTGTCGTTTTTCCCACGCCGCCCTTCTGGTTGGCGAACGCGATAATTTTACCCATAGTGCTTTCCTCTTTATTCGTGTTTTTTTCTATGCTCCTTATTATAGCACATGCTTAAAAGAAAACAAAGGCACTATCCCAAAATTTTTGTCTGCTCGTTTCCTCCTGCGGAAAATGTTTCATGTGAAACAGGAGTTTCCCTGAGCAGTCATTGTTTCACGTGGAACACAAACCGCCCGGGAAACGTTTCACATGAAACACACCTCCCCCCTGTTTCGCGCCGATGTTTCACGTGGAACATTTTCATCAGTCGTTTCACGCAGAATGTTTCACATGAAACAAAAGTGCCATCCCCCCCGGATGGCACCTATATAATATAGTATAGCGGTTTATCCTTTCGCGTGCGGAATGCAGATGGTGAGCGTCAGGCCGTCGTCGCTCTCCTGCTGCTTGACGGTCGCGCCGATCCCGGCATCCACCATCACCCCGACCGCGCGGTTGAGCGTGTTCAGAAAGAACCGCACATCCTTAAACAAGCGCACGACATGCTTGCTGCTCTCCGGTTCAGCGACCGGCTGCGGATTTTCCTTCGCCTTGAGAAATTCGTCGATGTACTCCTCCGTGCGGCTGACGTTCAGCTCGTGCTCAATGATGTAGTTCGTGACGTTGATGCGGTCAGCCTCGTCATTCAGGCGCAGCAGCGCCCGGGCATGTCGCTCGGTCAGATTGTTGCGGCGGATCAGCTCCATGTTCTGCTGCGACAGCCGCAGCAGCCGCAGCTTGTTCGCAACGGCCGACTGGGTCTTCCCTACCTTGCGCGCGGCCTCCTCCTGCGTCAGACCGAACTGGTCGATGAGCCGCTTGAAGCCGTTCGCCTCCTCGAAGAAATCCAGATCGCGCCGCTGCAAATTCTCGACGAGGGCGATCACCGATGAGTCCTCCCCGTCCGCGTTGATGAGCAGGCAGGGCACATCGGTCAGTCCTGCGACGCGCGCCGCCCTCAGCCGCCGCTCCCCTGCGACCAGTTCATAGCCGCCGTTCGCTGTCCGCCGCACGGTCAGCGGATTGAGCACGCCGTACTGACGGATGCTCTCCGCAAGTGTGGCGATCGCCTCCGGGTCGAAGTACCGCCGCGGCTGGTTGGGATTGCGCACGATCTCCGAAATCCGGATGCGCCGCAGCACCCGATCCTCCCTTCCGGACACGAGCGTCAGAACCGATTTCATCATAAGTAGCCTCCTTTTCCTGCTGTGCCCGATGAACAGGGGTACTGCACCCCTTTTTTCTGTGGCACGGTCGTCCTTTGGTAATAGATTACCACAATTTTGCAGACAGGCAAGCAAAATCGACCGCGTAATCTGCCTTGTACGACAAATTCCTGTCATTTCCAACGAAAAAGCGGCTGATATACTTATTTTCGGACAAAAAATACCCTCTGTAATTTCCGTACAGAGGGTAAACTTTCCGTATAGTATCAGAGCGGTGCGGTCTGAATTTTCTTAAAGCGGCGCGGATATTTGTCCGGCGTTTCGCTGGTTTTCGGCAGGCGAACGAGCGCCCGCTCGATGCCGTCATGCGGCACGGTATAGGTCAGCGTTTCCGGTTCGCCGACACCCAGCACCTCGAAGGCATGGGCCGCGCCCTGCACTTCCTCCGCGCAGTCCGCCGCCTTCATGGCGAGGAAGCAGCCGCCGACCTTGACCATCGGGACGGCCAGCTCGCTGAGCGTGCGCAGATCCGCAACCGCGCGCGACACCGCCATGTCAAACGATGCGCGGTTGTCCTTCGCAAAATCCTCCGCCCGGGCATGGACGGCGGTGACGTTGGTCAGCCCCAGTGCCTCGATGACCTCGTTCAGAAAGTCGATGCGCTTGCGCAGCGCGTCGAGCAGGACAAACTCGGTCTCCGGGCAAAGTATTGCCAGGGGCATACCCGGAAAACCGGCGCCCGTGCCGACGTCGAGCACCCTTCCCCCCTGCGGCATATGCGGCGCGAGGGCGGCGCAGTCGAGGAAATGGCGCGTCACGACCTCGGTCGGCTCGGTGACTGCGGTGAGGTTCATCACCTTGTTCTTCTCCAGCAACAGCTCGGAGAATTTCAATAAATCATCAATCGTTTTTTCGCTGACCTCGGGCAGAAACTCGTTCAGTCCGGTGTGCAGCAGCTCGCGGTCGGTCATGCCTTTTCCCCCTTTCGATGCGTTTCAATATAGATCATCAGCGCGGTAATATCCGCCGGCGAGACGCCCGAAATACGGGCCGCCTGACCGAAATTCAGCGGCTTGACCGCATTCAGCTTCTGCCGCGCCTCCAGACGCAGCGAGTCCACTTCGTTATAATCCAGATCAAGCGGCAGCGGACGGCTCTGGAGCTTGCGGTACTGCTCGACGTCGCGCTCCTGACGCTCGATATAACCGGCATATTTGATGCGGATCTCGACCTGCTCGCGGATGACCGCAGGCAGCTCCGGGCGCTCGGCGTCGAACGGCGCGAGGCTCGCATAGCTCAGCTCCGGGCGGCGCAGCAGATCGATCAGCTTGCAACCTGCCTTGAGCGCCGTCGAGTGATGCTGCTCCAGAAAGGCGTTCAGCTGCTCGCTCGGCGCGACGCCGACCGACGCGATACGGTCAATTTCCTGCTGAACGGTTTCGTACTTTTTCCGCACTTTTTCGCCGCGTTCGGGCAAATTCAGGCCGACATGGACACCGATCGGGACGAGACGTTCGTCCGCGTTGTCCTGCCGCAGCAGCAGACGGTATTCCGAGCGCGAGGTCATCATGCGGTACGGTTCGTTCGTGCCGCGCGTGACCAGATCGTCGATCAGCGTGCCGATGTAGCCGTCCGCGCGGTCAAGCACGAGCGGCTCCTCGCCCTTGATCTTGAGCGCGGCGTTGATACCTGCCACAAGACCCTGTGCGGCCGCTTCCTCATAGCCGGACGAGCCGCAGAACTGGCCTGCGCCGTACAGACCGGAGACCTTTTTGGTCTCGAGCGTCGGGCGCAGCTCGAGCGGATCAATGCAGTCGTACTCGATGGCGTAGGCCGGACGCATGATTTCCGCGTGCTCCAGACCCTTGACCGAATGCAGCATCTTGCGCTGTACGTCGAACGGCATGGAGGACGAAAAGCCCTGCACGTAGATCTCCTCGGTGTCCAGACCCATCGGCTCAAGGAAAAGCTGATGCCGCGGCTTGTCCGCGAAGCGCACGACCTTATCCTCGATGGACGGGCAGTAGCGCGGTCCGACGCCCTCGATCTTGCCGCCGTAGAGCGGCGAACGGTCGAGGTTTGCACGGATGATCTCGTGCGTTTCCGCCGTCGTGTAGGTCAGATGGCACACCGCACGGTTGTCGGGCGGATGGTCGGTCTCGAAAGAAAACGGGATAATTTCATCCTCGCCCTCCTGCACCGCAAGGCCCTCGAAGTTGATCGAGCGGCGGTTGATGCGCGGCGGCGTACCGGTCTTGAAGCGCTGCAAACGCAGTCCCAGACCGCGCAGCGACTCAGTGAGCGGCTTGGCCGCCGCCATGCCGTCCGGGCCGGACTCACGGGTATAGTCACCGATGATGACGCGGCCGCCGAGGAACGTGCCCGAGGCGACAACGACCGCCTTGACCGCATGACGCACGCCGACAGCGGTCACGATGGCCGAGACCGCGCCGTCCTTCTGCTCGATCGCAATGACCTCGTCCTGCATGAGGAACAGGTTTTCCTGCTGCTCCAGAACGTGCTTCATATACGCTCTGTATTTAATTCGGTCGGCCTGCGCACGCAGAGAATGCACCGCAGGACCCTTGCCGCGGTTGAGCATGCGGTACTGGATGCAGGCCGCATCCGCCGCCCGGGCCATCTCTCCGCCCAGTGCATCGATCTCTCGAACGAGGTGTCCCTTGGCCGTGCCGCCGATGGCCGGATTGCACGGCATGTTGCCTACAGCGTCCAGATTGATCGAAAAACACGCAGTTTTCGCACCTAAACGTGCACTTGCGAGCGCGGCTTCAATGCCTGCATGACCGGCGCCGATCACCGCAACGTCGAACGCTTCCGCGTCAAATGCTGTCATCGTGCGGCGCCTCCTTTTGTGTTTCGAAATAGCAAAATGTTCATCGGTCCCTCTCTGTGTAAAACTGTTGATAACTATGTGGAAACTCTGGATAACTCTACTTTTAGTGGTCAATTTCGTTTTACTAAAAGTAATATATTTAGCATATAATTACGCATCGTTATATTTTCACCTGAAAAAGGGGCCGCTGCGCGCGGCAGGCGGCCCCTTATCCACATTGTTTCCACATTCGGTCTCCGCGTTACTTGCCGACGCAGAAATCGCTGAAAATTCGGGTAACGACCGACTCGGTCACGGTCTCGCCGGTGATCTCGCCGAGCGCGGCAATCGCGCCCTCCGCATCCATCACAACGGCATCCGGCGTCATGCCGCACTGAGCAGCATACAGCGCCGCTTCGCAGCGTTCTGCGGCACGAGCAAGCGCGGCGGCCTGACGGGCATTCGTGATCAGAGCGCCGTCAAACGCGGTCTCTCCGAAGCCGATGGTGCGCGGAATGAGCGACAGCAGGCTGTCCATTCCCTCCCCCGTCTTTGCCGACAGGTGAACGATATGCTCGAACTGCTTTTTGAGCAGCTCTTCGTCAAGCTGCTGCGGCAGATCCGCCTTGTTCCGCACAGCGATCGCGCGGTGTCCGGCCGAACGGGCGAGCACGAGCATGTCCTCGTCCCCGATCGGCTTGGAGCCGTCGAACACGGCGAGAATGAGCGCGGACGCGGATGCTTCTGCCATCGCGCGGTCGATACCGGCCTGTTCGACCGGGTCGGTCGTGTCGCGCAGTCCTGCCGTATCGGTCACGCGCAGCAGAATCTGGCCGACCTTGACGTTTTCCTCGATGAGGTCGCGCGTCGTGCCGGGAATATTCGTGACGATAGCGCGTTCACGGCCGAGCAGCGTGTTCAGCAGCGTCGATTTGCCTGCGTTCGGTCGGCCGAGAATGACGCACGGCACGCCCTCGCGCAGGATACGCCCACGCTCATAGCTCTCCGCCATGCGGTACAGCTGGCTCGTCGTCTCGTGCAGCAGCGCCGCCGCATCGTCGAACAGGATCGGGTCGATGTCCTCATCCGGAAAATCGACGATCGCATGGAAATGCGCCACCATGCCGAGCAGCCTGTCGCGCATCTGCTGCACGCTCGAACCGACCGCGCCCATCATCTGTGCCGCAGCGTTCTGCGCGGCTTCGACGGTGCGCGCCGTGATGAGATCGTGCACGGCTTCCGCCTCGGAAAGGCCCATTTTATCGTTCAGAAACGCACGTCTCGTGAACTCTCCGGCCTCGGCCTGCCGCACGCCGTGCGCGAAAAGCGCATCGAGCGCCGCGGTCATGACCGCGGTCGAGCCATGGCACTGGATCTCCGCCATGTCCTCGCCCGTGTAAGTATGCGGCGCCCGGAACACGACTGCGTAGCAGGCATCGAGCAGATGCCCGTTTTTGTCGGAAAGCGTGCCGTAAACCAGCTTCTGCGAGGCTGCTTCCGCCAGCGGACTGCCGTTTTTCGGAGAAAAAACCGCACTGACTGCACCGATCGCCTGCGTACCCGACACACGGATGATGCCGATCGGCCCTCCCGATGTGGCAACAGCGGCAATCGTATCATTCATAGATGATACCTCTGCGTTAATGACGCTGACGGCCGCTGTCCGGTGCGATAACGACGCGGCGGCTCGGCTCAGTGCCGGTGGAGTAGGTCGTAACGCCGTTGAAGTCCTGAAGTGCAGCATGGATGATGCGGCGCTCATACGGGTTCATCGGCTCGAGGGTCATCGAGCGATGGCTCTTGACGACCTTCATCGCCATCTTGCGCGCCAGACGCTCCAGGCTCTCTGCGCGCTTCTCGCGGTAGTTTTCGGTGTCAACGGACAGGCGAACGTGCTCGTCGAGCGCGTTGTTCAGCACGAGCGAGCCGAGGTACTGGATCGCGTCGAGCGTATCGCCGCGGCGGCCGATGATCGGGCCCATGTCCGGGCCGGACAGCTCAAGGCGCAGCTGGTCGCACTCTACCTGCGGCAGGACAGTAATCTGACCCTCGACACCCATCTTCTCCATCAGACCGGAGATGAACGAGGTCGCGAGCTCCTCTGCCTTCTTCATGCACTCCTCGGAAACCGGGATGAGCTCGCGCTCCTTCGGAACGGACGGAGTGATCGGGCGCTCCTCGCGCGGACGGCGCTCACGACGCGAACGGTCGCCGCGGTCACGGCGCGGACGGTCACTGCGTTCGCGGCGCGGACGCTCGATCTCGAGCTTTTCCGGAACGAAATCCGCCGGAGCAGCCTTTACCAGACGCGGCGTGTCGTCCTCGTCAGTAATGGACAGCTTCTGCGGCTTGGGAGCCGGCTTTTCCTGCTTCGGCTCGGTCTTTTCCGGCTTGGGAGCCGGCTTTTCCTGCTTCGGCTCGGTCTTTTCCGGCTTGGGAGCCGGCTTTTCCTGCTTCGGCTCGGTCTTTTCCGGCTTGGGAGCCGGCTTTTCCTGCTTCGGCTCGGTCTTTTCCGGCTTGGGAGCCGGCTTTTCCTGCTTCGGCTCGGTCTTTTCCGGCTTGGGAGCCGGCTTTTCTGCCTTCGGCTCCGGCTTCTTCTCCTCGATGATCTCGGGTGCTTCGTAGGTCACGCGGACGCGCGCCGGGGTCGCACCGATGCCGAGAAAGCCCTTTTTGCCGTTGTCAAGTACCTCTACGGATACATCATCGCGGTCGAGACCCAGCTGACGCAGTGCGTTTGCGATCGCTGCATCACGGGTCTCGCCGGTTGCTTCTAAAAACTTCTGCATGATTACTTGTCCCCCTTCTTTTTCTCGTTACGGGACTTCTGCGCTGCGCGGTTTGCTTCGCGCTTTGCCTTCTTTTCCGCTTCCGCGCGCTCCGCCTCGGCGGCCTGTTCGGCCTCCTGCTTGCCGCGGATTCGCTTGGTCAGGATAACCTCCTGCAGGCAGGTGAATACGTTGTTGAAGATCCAGTAAATGCCGATCGCGCCCGGAAGGATGAACGCAAAGTACAGCGACATCAGCGGCATCAGCATGGTCATCATCTTCATCTGGTTTGCAGCTGCATCGTTGCCCTTGGGCATGTTCTGCATCTTCTGCATGATGTAGCTGGAGAGATATGCGGTCAGGCACGACAGGATCGGGATGATCCAGATCAGACCTGGGTGCTTGATGGACGGGGTCTCCGCCAGATTAAGGCCGAAGAAGTTGAAGTCCATCGGGAAAATGCTCTCGCCGTCGGCGAGGCACTTGAGAACGTCGGGCGTAAAATTGCCGGCCGCATCCTTGAATGCGTTCAGCTTTTCCGCGATGACGATCTGTACGGTGTAGTTTGCGCCTGCGAGATTGTCCAGACCGACCAGCTGCGCGAGGTTGATGACAGTCTCGCGGCTGAGGCCGACGATATACTGCAGCGGCTGCTGTACCGCATAGTACAGGCCCATCATGATCGGGAGCGGAATGAACTGGGGCAGACAGCCGCTCATCGGGCTGACGCCGCGGCGCTCATACAGCGCCTGAATTTCTTCGTTGAGCTTGACACGGTTGTTCGCGTACTTCTTCTGAAGCTGCTGCATCTCCGCGTTGAGTGCGGTCATGGCGAGCATGCTCTTCTTGCCCTTGATGGCGAGCGGTACGCAGCACAGCTTGACGATCAGCGCGAACAGGATAACGGCAAGGCCGTAGTTATGCACGAAATTGTACAGGCTGAGCAGGATCAGACCGAACGGTCTGACGATGATATAACCAAAGATATTGGGGTCTTTGATCAGGTTGGAAAGTTGATCGATGGTCATAAGAACCTCCAGAAATGCGCGCCGAAGGCGCGTTTATGGCCGGAAAATATTTTCCCGGCAATGGGGCCGCGCTTTGCCGTCTTACGGCACCGGGTCATACGGTCCCCGTTTGGAGAAGGGATGGCAGCGGCAGATGCGCTTGAGCGCCAGCCAGCCTCCCTTCAGTGCGCCGTACTTCTCGATCGCCTCAAGGGCGTACTGCGAGCAGGTCGGCGTATAGCGGCAGCAGGGCGGTTTGAGCGGAGAGATATTCTTCCGGTAAAACCGCACGAGCGCCAGAAGCAGCCGCTTCACGGCTGAGCCGCTGCGGCTTTGTTCTCGCGAAGCGCACGCAGCAGCGATTTTTCGATGTCCTGATAGGTCGCGCCCACCGCGCGCGCACGCGCGACAAGCACAAGGTCAACGCCGGTGGCAAATTCGTCCTCGTGCAGGCGGTATGCCTCACGAAACAGACGCTTGATGCGGTTTCGCTTCACCGCACACGCCAGCTTTGCGCTGACCGTCAGTCCGAGACGGTTGTGTCCGAGACGGTTTTTCCGGCAGTAGAGCACAAGATGCCTGCCTGCCGACGAGGTGCCTCGATGATACAGCCGCCGGAATTCGTGGTTTTCCTTTAAGGCTATGGTTTTCTTCATGTCTGTGTCTCCTCGTTCCTTTCGATGCCCGAAAAAAAACGGAATTATCGACAAATTCTTCTTTGCACGGTTGTTTTCTTGACTGCAAAGCTGACGGCGCTCTTTTTCTGTCCTGCCTGCGCCGCCCAGTGGATTTTCTTGCAGGTTTTTCGGCTGTTTCGAGGCGGTTTCCGCCGTTTTCTGCGCACGACGAAAAAGGCCTGCCCATCAGACCGAAAAAAAACGAGCCGCATCTCTGCGGCCCGCAACAGTTTCTTCCGCGCCGCGGCGCGAATATATATGACCCCTGCGTGGGTCCTGCTGCTGATTAAGCAGACAGCTTAGCGCGACCCTTTGCGCGACGGCGAGCCAGTACCTTGCGGCCGTTCGCGGTGGACATGCGCTTGCGGAAGCCGTGCTCCTTGGAGCGCTGACGCTTCTTCGGCTGGAACGTTCTCTTCATAACTTCGTGCACCTCCCTGTTCTGAATTTTACGGATGGGCACCGGCATAGGTCCGGCGCGAGACGCGGGCATATGCCGCTGCCTGTCCGCATAATATGATACGATATATATTATCGTATACCAGACGCGAAATGTCAAGCTTTTTTTGCGGAAAATTCGTTTTTTTCGTATCTTTTCAACATCTTGTGTCTGCATTTTCCCGTTCCACCATGCTTTGTATGCCATGGCCGGTTTTCGGCCCTCCGGCAGGCTCTCGCGGCGAAAGTTATCCACAGTTTCCATTTGATATTGTGGATAGTGTGTGCTATTATAAAATAGAATAGGAGTCGGCTCCTGCCGTTCTCCCTTGTTCCGCTGCGCCGAAAGGCCGAACTTTTCTTCGGATTTTTTCGCGCCGCAGCCCATATTTTTCTGAAAAACCGTGCGTTTTCGTATGGTTTGTTTGCTGTGCGAAAAAACAGGGCCGCCCCCTCTTTTTCGCGTTTCCACCGTGTCTGTGGACGGCGTTTCTGTCCACAGCTTTTTCGCCCGGTCCCGGCGATACTCTATAAGGAGGCTCTCCTCATGGCCAACAACATACTGGAGATGGCGCTCGAACTGCTCGAACACGAGCAGAAGTTCCTGCCGTCTACCCTGTCAGCCTGGTTCGGGGATGCGACGGTGGTTTCGTTTACCGACAACCGCCTCGTTCTGCATTCCCCGTCAGACTTCAAACAAAAGTACATCACCGACAAATTCATCGAACCGCTTCAGAACGCGCTGTATCAGCTGACCGGCGAAGCGGCGACCGTCGTCGTGGTGACCGGGGAATACAACACCCCCACCCAGTCGGCGTCCCCGTACGATGACTATACCTTTGAACGGTTCATCGTCGGCTCGTCCAACAAATTCGCCCACGCGGCGGCCTATGCGGTCGCGCAGCGCCCGGCGGCGGAGAACAATCCGCTGTTCATCTACGGCAACTCCGGTCTGGGCAAGACCCATCTGATGTATGCGATCGCGAATGTTCTGCGCCGCACGCACCCGGAATTCCGCATCATTTATGTAAAGGGCGAGGATTTCACCAACGAACTGATCACCGCGATCCAGAAGGCGGACGTGCAGTCCTTCCGCAACAAGTACCGCGTGGTCGATCTGCTGCTGCTCGACGACGTGCAGTTCATCGCCGGCAAGGAGCGCACGCAGGAGGAATTCTTCCATACCTTTAATGCGCTGTACGAAGCCAAAAAGCAGATCGTTCTCACCTCCGACCGTCCCCCGAAGGAGATCAACACGCTCGAAGAACGCATGAAGACCCGTTTTGAGTGGGGCCTGCTCGCGGACATCCAGCCGCCGGACTTCGAAACGCGCATCGCCATCATCCGCGACAAGGCGGTAAAGATGAGCATCGAGCTGCCCGACGAGGTATCCAACTACATCGCGGAGAACATCCAGTCCAACATCCGCCAGCTCGAGGGCGCAGTCAAGAAGATCAAGGCGATGCACGAGCTGATGGGCGAACGCATCACGGTCTCGCTCGCCGAAAACGCGATCGACGCGCTGCGCACGGAAAATCCCGGCCTCAACCCGACGCCCGAGCGCATCATGGAAGCGGTCGCGAACTACTTCTATATCCCGGTCGAGCAGATGATCTCCAAGGACCGCTCCAAGGACGTCGCGTATCCGCGCCAGATGGCGATGTACATGATCCGTCAGGAGCTCGAATACTCCTTCCCCGACATCGCGAAGATCTTCAAGCGTGATCACACCACCGTCATGCACGCCTGCAACAAGATCGAGGAGGAGCGCAAGAAATCGCGCCAGACCGAGGACGTCATCAAAAAGCTGCACAATAATATACGCGGCGACTGATTTTCTGTATCGCTGCATATATGCATATCCGCTGTACACAGGCTGCATATTTATGCATTCACTTATCCCCAGTTTTCTGTGCAATCCACAAGGATAAACCTGTGGATAACCAGAGGGGTGTTTTCCTGTGTGGACAGTGCATTTTCCATCCACAATCGTCTGTGGACGACATTTCCCACGCAGCAGCTGACGTTTTCGCAGTTATCCACAGGCTCCACAGCCTCTATGACTACTGCGAAAACCTACCCTTTTATCTGAGGGGTTTTCTCTGTCCGTCTCTCGCGGACACATTATGCATGTGAATTTCCAGTAATAAAAAGGAAGTTCTTGACTCGGGGCTCTGCCTGACCGAATAAACCCGGCAGCAGCCCTTATAGATATCATTGTTTTTAGAGAAAGGAATCGAAATGAAGTTTTCCTGCGAAAAAGAAATCCTTCTGGGCCTTCTCAGCACGGCTTCCCGTGCCGTTACCGGCAAGAGCTCGATGCCGCTGCTCGAAGGTCTGCTCATCTGCGCTGATGCTTCGACGCTGACCGTCACCGGCTATGACATGTCGATGGGCATCCGCACCACGACCGAGACCGACGTTGTCGAGCCGGGCAGCATCGTCATCAATGCAAGACTGCTGCTCGACATTGTCCGCAAGCTGCCGAACGACATCGTTTATATCGAGACTGACGACAAGCTGATGACGACCATCAAGTGCGGCCGCGCGGTCTTTAATCTGGCCGCGACCGAGGCCGACGAATTCCCGGCGCTTGCCGAGGTTTCCAACACGACCGGCTTCTCTCTGCCCCAGAATATCCTGAAAAGCATGATTTCCCAGACGATTTTCTCGGTTTCGGACAACGAGTCCAAGCCGATCCACACCGGCTGTCTGTTTGAGCTGGAGGGCTCGCGTCTCAACGTTGCAGCGGTCGACGGCTACCGTCTTTCCGTGCGCCGCGAGACCATCGAGGGAATGTCCGGGGAAATGAAATTCGTTGTTCCAGGCTCTTCCCTGCGCGAGATCGAGCGCATTCTGGGCGATGACGACGAGCCGGTCGAGATATTCCCCGATCAGAAGAACATCCTGTTCCGCATCGGCGGCACGACGCTGATCACCCGTCTGATCGAGGGCGAATTCCTGAACTACCGCGCCGCTATTCCGAACGACTTCGAGCACGTGGTTTCCATTGATCCGCACGAGCTCATCACCTCGATCGAGCGCGTGTCGCTTATCGTCTCGGAAAAGCTGAAAAACCCGGTCCGTTTCCATTTTGACGGCAATTATGTGCAGCTTTCGTGCGTGACCGCGATCGGCAAGAGCTACGACGAATGCCCGATCGACGGCAGCATCGAGGACCTCGAGATCGGCTTCAACAACCGATACATGCTCGACGCGCTGCGCGCGGCCGGCACGGAAAAGGTGCTGCTCCAGCTCAAGGGCTCGCTCAACCCGATCGTCATTTCCCCGACCGAAGGCGACAAGTTCACCTATCTGGTCCTGCCTGTGAGGTTGCGTGCAAATGACTGAAATCAAGATCGAAACGGAATTTATCAAGCTTGACGCCCTGCTGAAGTTCGCGAATCTGGTATGCTCGGGCGGCGAGGCCAAGATCCGCATCGCGGAAGGCGAAGTGCTGGTGAACGGCGAGGTATGCACCATGCGCGGCAAAAAGCTGCGCCCAGGCGACCGGATCGAGCTGGGCGGCGAGGCGGTTGTGATCGCATAAACACACATGATGTACGATAACGAACGCGATTTTGCGTGTACGAAAACGCGCAAATTTACGGATAATGTGGAGTGACCGGGCAGAATGCACATCAAGACACTGAAACTACAGAATTTCCGCAACTACGAGGAGGAGAACTTTGTCCTCGATCCGGCGGTCAATCTGATCTGCGGCGAAAACGGGCAGGGAAAGACCAACCTGCTCGAGGCTGCTGCGGCCTGCTCGACCATGCGGCTGTTCCGCACGGCGCAGAAAAAGGAAGGCCTGCGGTTCGGTGCGGACACGGCCTTCATCTGCTCGGAATTCGAGGCGCAGGGCCGTGAGCACACGCTGGAGCTGCGGCTGTCGCGCCTCAAGGCGATGGAAATTTACAAAAACGGCGTGCGCCAGAAGCGGCAGAGTGATGTGCAGGGCCTGCTCAAGACCGTGCTGTTCTGCCCGGAGGACCTGATGCTCGTGCGCGCAGGCGCGGCGGCGCGGCGGCGCTTTCTCGACACGGCGCTGTGCCAGCTGCGGCCGAACTACGCGCGCTATCTGGAGGAATACAACCGTCTGCACGAGCACAAGACGCGCATCCTGCGCGACAGCGAGGAAAAGCCGTCGCTGCTGTCGATGTGGGAGGATTTTTCGCTTCGCATGGCGCGCATCGGCGCGCAGATCATCCGCTACCGCGCGTACTACTGCCGCAAGCTGCTGGCCGCGGCGGCGGTGGTCTATTCCGACATCGCGCCGCATGAGACGCTCTCCGGCGTTTACCGCACGGTCAGCAGCGTCAGCGACCCGTTCGCGTCTGCGCAGCAGATCGAGCGCGAGCTGGTAGACCATGTATTCCGGCATAAAAACGCTGAAATTGCGGCGAAAAGCTGTCTTTCCGGTCCGCACAAGGACGATCTGGAGCTGATGCTCGACGGGCGGAGCGCGTCGTCGTTCGCCTCGCAGGGACAGGTGCGCACCTGCACGCTGTCGCTCAAGCTCGCCGAGCGCGAGCTCTTTTTTGACGAGGACGGAGAATACCCCGTACTGCTGCTCGACGATGTGCTGAGCGAGCTCGACCGCCGCCGGCAGGACTTCGTTCTCAACCGGATCGCCGCCGGTCAGGTCATGATCACCTGCTGTGAGAACGGCATCTCGGAAAAATTACGCGCCGGTGCGGCATTTCACATCGAAAACGGCAAAATCGTCTAAGTTTCTGGTACACAAACGCGCGAAAATGTGGTATAATAAAATGTACAATTATTCCGGAGGAATATCATGTATTTACACCTCGGTCAGGATTACATCGTGCCGCTGCAGAATGTCGTAGCGGTTTTTGATATGGATACGGCAACCGTGTCCGGCCGCACGCAGCGCCTGCTTTCGCGGCTCCAGGACGAGGGGCGCATCATTGAGCTGTACGACGATCTGCCGCGCGCGGCGGTGCTGTGCGAAAGCGCGCTCGGCGAGACGCTGTATCTGACGCAGCTGTCGCCGCAGGCCATCCAGCGCAGAGCGGAAAAGGCATACGCGATATAAAAACTGCCGAAAAACTCGGCTTTTCCGGCAGATCGGCGCGCTGACGCGCGATTTTTCTGTTATCGCAATTTTCGAAAGGAAATTTTATTATATGAGTGAAGAGATTGAAATCAAGGACGAAGTGCTCGATCTGAAGGTCACAGAGACCTACGACGAGAACCAGATCCAGGTCCTCGAGGGTCTGGAAGCCGTCCGCAAGCGCCCGGGCATGTACATCGGTTCTACCTCGGCGCGCGGTCTGCACCATCTGGTGTACGAGATTGTCGACAACTCGATCGACGAGGCGCTCGCAGGCTACTGCACGCACATCGAGGTCACGATCGAAAAGGGCGACATCATCCGCGTCACGGATAACGGCCGAGGCATCCCCTGCGGCATCCATCCGCAGATGGGCATTCCGACGCTCGAGGTCGTTCTGACCGTGCTGCACGCAGGCGGCAAGTTCGACGGCTCGGGCTACAAGGTTTCCGGCGGCCTGCACGGCGTCGGCTCGTCCGTTGTAAACGCGCTGTCCGACTGGCTCGAGGCCGAGGTACGCGACGGCCACACCAAGCACTACATGCGCTTTGAGCGCGGCGTGACGACCGTCAAGATGCGCGATACGCCGTGCGAGAGCGAGACCGGCACGACCATCCGCTTCCACGCCGACCCGGAGATCTTCGAGACCACGGTCTACGAGTACGATGTGCTCGAAAAGCGTCTGCGCGAGCAGGCGTTCCTGAACGCAGGCCTCAAGATCACCCTGCGCGACGAGCGCGACGATGAGCCGACGGAAGAGGTCATGCACTACGAGGGCGGCATCCGCCAGTTCGTTGAGCACCTCAACCGCACCAAGACCCCTCTGCACGAGCAGGTCATCTACATGGAGGGCAGCCGCGATACCTCGATGGCTGAGGTCGCGATGCAGTACACCGACAGCTACAGCGAGCTGATGCTGTCCTTCGCCAACAACATCAACACCACCGAGGGCGGCACGCACGAGACTGGCTTCAAGGCCGCGCTGACGCGCGTTCTGAACGATTACGGCAAGAAGTACAAGCTGCTCAAGGACGACGAGTCCTTCAAGGGCGAGGACGCACGCGAGGGCCTGACCGCCATCATCTCGGTCAAGCTTCAGGAGGCGCAGTTCGAGGGCCAGACCAAGACCAAGCTCGGCAACAGCGACATGCGCGCACTGGTCGACGCGATGGTCTCCGAAAAGCTGATGACCTTCTTCGAGGAAAATCCGCAGGTCGCGCGCTCCATCATCGAGAAGGCGCAGACCGCCGCACGCGCCCGTGAGGCCGCGAAGAAGGCGCGCGAAATGACGCGCCGCAAGTCTGCGCTCGACTCCGCTTCTCTGCCGGGCAAGCTCGCAGACTGCATCGAAAAGGACCCGACCTACACCGAAATCTACATCGTCGAGGGTGATTCCGCAGGCGGCTCCGCCAAGGAAGGCCGCGACCGCCGCCATCAGGCGATCCTGCCGCTGTGGGGCAAGATGCTGAACGTCGAAAAGGCGCGCCTCGACCGCGTGTACGGCAACGACAAGCTCACCCCGATGATCACCGCCTTCGGCGCAGGCTTCGGCGACGATTTCGACCTGAACAAGCTGCGCTACGGCAAGATCATCCTCATGGCCGATGCCGACGTTGACGGCAGCCATATCCGCACCCTGCTCCTGACGTTCTTCTTCCGCTTCATGCGTCCGCTGATCGAGCACGGTCATGTGTTCATCGCGCAGCCGCCGCTGTTCAAGAACGAAAAGGGCAAGGACGTCCGCTACACCTACACCG
>CAVIRF010000011.1:0-28360 GCA_963645185.1 Coprococcus eutactus
TCGAAAAGAGCGACTTCGCCGAGGTTCCGCCTCCGAAGTTCCAGCGCCTCAAGCCAGACGGCGAGGTTCGTCTGATGGGCGCGTATATCGTCAAGTGCAACGAGATCATCAAGGACGAGAACGGTGAGATCGTCGAGATCCACTGCACCGCAGACCTCGAGACGCGCAACGGCATGCCGGTCGACGGCCGCAAGGTCAAGGGCACCATCCACTGGGTATCCGCTGAGCACGCCATCGACGCAGATCTGTATCTGTACGACAACTTGTTCACCCTCGAGAACGTAAACGACGTACCGGAGGGCACGGATTATCTGGATTACCTCAATCCGGACTCCCTCAAGAAACTGACCGGCTGCAAGCTCGAGCCGTCGCTCGCCGACGCGAAGGAAGGCGACCGCTTCCAGTTCGTCCGCATGGGCTACTACTGCAAGGACCGCGAAACCGGCCGCTTCAACCGTATCGTAACCCTCAAGGACAGCTTCGCAAAAACGCTGAACAAGTAAAAAGCAAAACGCAAACGCCGCTCTATGCCGAAAAGCACGGAGCGGTGTTTTTATGCTGTATTAGCTCTATGCAAAAGAAAACCGAGGCTGTAAAGCCTCGGTTTTCTCATTGTCTGTGTCTTATTCGTCGTCCTGCAGGGCATCGAAGCCTTCTGCGCCGGTACGAACCTTGATGACGTTCTCAACGTCGTAGACGAAGATCTTGCCGTCGCCGATGTGGCCGGTATACAGGACCTTCTTGACGACCTCAACAACCGTCTCGACCGGAACCTTGGAGACAACGACCTCCATCTTGAGCTTCGGCAGCAGGGTTACGTCGACCTCAGCGCCGCGGTAATACTCGGCAGCGCCCTTCTGTACGCCGCAGCCGATAACGTTCGTTACCGTCATGCCGGATACGCCGATGCCTGCCAGTGCTTCCTTGAGCACCTCAAACTTGGACTGCTTGGCAATAATAACGACCTTGCTCAGCTTGTGAGCGTCGGATGCGCCCTCGGTGGTGACCTTGGTGACCGGAACAGCCTTCTCGACCGCTACCGGAACGGTATCCTTGATCTTTGCCGCAGCCTCGCCTGCCTTGGTGCCGAGGACGGTCGGAACGACCGGCATAAAGTCAGCATATGCGGAGGACAGGCCGTGCTCCGGCTTGTCGAGGCCCATGATCTCCTCAGCCTCGGAAACACGCAGGCCGATGGTGTGCTTGATGACATTGAATACGATGGTCATGGTGATCGCAACCCACGCGATGACGGCAACAACGCCGAGGATCTGGATGCCGAGGAAGTGGAAGCCGCCGCCGTAGAACAGGCCGAGAGGCTCGACTTCGGTGCCGTTGTAGTAAGCGAACAGACCGGTGAGGATGGTGCCCATCGCGCCGTTGATGCAGTGTACACCGACAGCGCCTACCGGATCGTCAACCTTGAGCTTCTGATCGACAAACTCGATGCCGAATACGACCGCGAAGCCTGCGCAGATGCCGATGATGGCGGAGCCCATCGGGGTAACAACGTCGCAGCCTGCGGTGATGGCTACCAGACCTGCCAGAGAGCCGTTCAGCGTCATGGAGACGTCAGGCTTCTTATAGCGGATCCAGGTGATGCACATAACGGTTACGGTAGCGACTGCTGCCGCCATGTTGGTGGTCACGAATACACGGGAAGCGACCTCTGCGCCGCCGCCGGACAGAGCAACGGTAGAACCGCCGTTGAAGCCGAACCAGCAGAACCACAGGATGAAGCAGCCGAGAGCGCCGAGAGTCAGGGAGTGACCCGGAATTGCACGTGCCTTGCCGTCCTTGGTGTACTTGCCAATACGGGGACCGAGGATAGCCGCACCAACAAAGGCTGCGACGCCGCCGACCATATGTACTGCCGTGGAGCCGGCGAAATCATGGAAGCCGAGCTGTGCGAGCCAGCCGCCGCCCCAGATCCAGTGACCGGAGATCGGGTAGATGACCGCAGAAATAACCATCGAGTAAATGCAGTATGCGGAAAACTTGGTGCGCTCTGCCATGGAGCCGGAAACGATGGTCGCGGCCGTTGCGCAGAACACAGTCTGGAAGATCAGCGTCGTCCAGTTGTAGCCCTCGCCGACTACGCCGTCAGCGAAGAAATCAAAGCCGCCGAAGAACGGGCTTGCCGTGCCGAACATGATGCCGAAGCCGACAATCCAGAAAATGGGTGTGCCGAGCGAAAAATCCATTAAATTCTTCATGATGATGTTGCCGGCGTTCTTCGCACGAGTAAAGCCAGTCTCAACCATCGCAAAGCCGGCCTGCATGAAGAATACCAGTGCCGCTGCAACGAGCGTCCAACCTACGTCTACCGACGTAGCGAGATCTAAGATGTCCATTTGATACAACCCCCTAAAAAAAATGTGGCGCGTACCTCCCCTGCTCCCAAAGGAACAAGGGAAATACACGCCATTGTGTATAGAAAAGTATTTTCTAACGAATGTAAGTGCTGCTCTTATACGTAGAACAGGATGTCAGAGTAGGTCGGGAACGGCCAGAACTTCTTGCCGACGAGACCCTCGAGCTTGTCAGCCGGTGCACGGACTGCGTCCATAGCGGCGATGACGGTATCGTGGTAGTAGTGCGCGGTCTCGATGTTGTCGCCAGACGGAGCCGCTGCAACTGCCTCATCCAGCACTGTGCTCTTGGCATACAGCTCTTCAGTCAGCTCGGAAACCCTGCCCAGCAGACCAGCTTCCATACCGCCGGATACACCAGCTGCCTTCTTGGCATTGACGGTGCCTGCAAGCTCAGCTTCGAACGTAATGCACGCCGGAGCAATCTCCTCACGTACCATGTCGCTCATAGTCAGCGCCTCGATGTGCAGGATCTTGTTGTACTCCTCAAGCTGAGTCTCCATACGAGAGTACATCTCAGCCTCGGTGTAAACATTGTGCAGTGCGAACAGGTCGAGGTTCTTCTTGTCGACATAGTGTGGGAATGCGTCTGCCGCACTCTTGAGGTTGAGCAGGCCGCGCTTCTCTGCCTCAGCGACCCACGACTCATCGTAGCCGTTGCCATTGAAGATGATGCGCTTGTGCGCCTTGATCTCTCGCTTGATAAGCGCTCTAAGTGCTGCATCGAAGTCCTCTGCGCCCTCGAGCTCGTCTGCGAACTGACGCAACTCTTCTGCGACAGCGGTGTTCAGCATAATATTGGGACATGCGATGTTGACCGAAGAGCCGAGAGAACGGAACTCAAACTTGTTGCCGGTGAAAGCAAACGGAGAAGTACGGTTGCGGTCGGTAGTGTCCTTCGAGATCGCCGGCAGAACAGCCGCGCCAAGATCCATCTTAGTCTTGTCAACATCGGTGTAAGCCGCGCCGGACTCGATCGCGTCCAGAATGCCCTGAAGCTCGTCGCCGATGAACATGGAGATGATCGCCGGAGGAGCCTCGTTCGCGCCCAGACGGTGATCGTTGCCAGCGGA
Organism: Coprococcus eutactus; assembly: GCA_963645185.1. Lineage (GTDB taxonomy): Bacteria > Bacillota > Clostridia > Oscillospirales > Butyricicoccaceae > Agathobaculum. The sequence continues at coordinate 3,446 of CAVIRF010000011.1, forward strand.
AGCGACCGAGATGCGTAGCAGATCCTGATACTCGTCGACAGCCTTGACGACTGCGGTCAGGAACAGCAGGAACTGTGCGTTCTTGCCCGGGTTCTTGCCCGGCTCGAGCAGGTTCTCGCCTGCATCGGTGGAAATGGACCAGTTATTGTGCTTGCCGGAGCCATTGACGCCCTCGAACGGCTTCTCGTGCAGCAGGCAGGTGAAGCCGTGCTTCTGAGCGACCGTACGCATGACCTCCATGGTCAGCTGGTTGTGGTCGGTAGCGATATTGGTGGTGGAGAAGATCGGCGCCATTTCGTGCTGGCACGGAGCAACCTCGTTGTGCTTGGTCTTGGAGAGGATGCCGAGCTTCCACAGCTCCTCGTCAAGCTCCTGCATAAACGCTGCAACACGCGGACGAAGCGCACCGAAGTAATGATCGTCCATCTCCTGACCCTTCGGCGGCATTGCACCGAACAGGGTGCGACCGGTGAAGATGAGGTCCTTGCGCTTTGCGTAGTCCTTGCGGTCGATCAGGAAGTACTCCTGCTCGGGGCCGACGGTGGTGGTGACGCGCTTTACGTCCTTGCCAAACAGCTTGAGTACGCGGCAGGCCTGCGTGCTGATGGCGTCCATCGAGCGCAACAGCGGCGTTTTCTTGTCGAGGATCTGACCGGTGTAGGAGCAGAACGCGGTCGGAATATAAAGGGAACCATCCTTTACGAAGGCGTAGCTGGTCGGGTCCCATGCAGTGTAGCCGCGCGCCTCAAACGTAGCACGCAAACCGCCGGACGGGAAGGAAGATGCATCCGGCTCGCCCTTAATCAGCTCCTTGCCGGAAAACTCCATCATTACGTGACCGTCGTCGGTCGGAGAGATGAAAGAGTCATGCTTCTCAGCAGTGATACCGGTCATCGGCTGAAACCAGTGCGTATAATGGGTCGCGCCCTTGCTGACCGCCCAGTCCTTCATTGCCGTTGCAACAACAGCAGCAACATCGGCATCGATCGCAGTGCCCTCGCGCATGGTCTTTTTCAGCTTCTTGTAAACGTCCTTGGGAAGACGTTCTTTCATCACGGCGTCGTTAAACACCATGCTGCCGAACAGCTCGGGAACATTCGTAATGCTCATGAATGGTTCGCTCCTTACATATGTTAATTTTAATAGCAAACAAACTGAATAAAACAAAACAGGCGCTGCGGACTTTGTGCCCACAGCGCCTTTGCTGTTTACACTTTGCATTATAGCCGTCCCACCCTGCTTTGTCAAGAGAAATGGGGCTGCTTTTTTTGTTTTTTGAAGATTTGGTGCGACATACTTAATTTATCCTATGATGCCGCTCTGTTTTTATGCAAGTTGCGAAAATCGTGTTTTTTCTTCGCTTTCCGCTTGACGAAATCGGGAGTGCTGCTATAAAATATAAAGCGAACAAAGGTGTTCGCCATAGCTGAGGATTTCGGTATTCCGATCCTCGGCTGCGGCGAGCACCTTTTTATTTTGTTAAGTTTCCGTCGGCAAATACAAGCATAAATAAACTTGACTGACGGCAGTCCCCTTTCCGGTATGATCCCCCACCGGGCGAAACGCGCCGAATCGTGCCAGAGAAAGGGCTGACATGCGCATAAACAAGGAGGAAGCACCATGTTACAAAAAGAAGGGCAAGTCCGCATCCCCGCCGGCTGCGCGATCTCCGGCATCTTCCATAAGGACGGCGCACGCGAGAACGGCACCCGAATCATCGATTCCATCCGCACCATGCATGATCGTTCCAACGGCCTGGGCGGCGGTTTCGCAGGCTACGGCATCTATCCGGAGTACGCCGACTACTATGCGTTCCACGTATTTTTCGACACACAGGCGGCAAAGGATGAGTGCGAGCGCGAGATCGAAAAGCATTTTGACATCGTAAACCTGTCCAAGATCCCGACCCGTCAGCATCCGCGCATCACGGATGAGCCGATGATCTGGCGCTACTTCGTCGCCCCCCTGCCGACCAAGCTCGCCGCGAGCCAGCTCGACGAGCGCGAGTTCGTCGCACGCTTCGTCATCCGCATCAACCATACGCTCGACGGCGCGTATATCTTCTCCTCCGGCAAGAACATGGGCGTATTCAAGGCAAACGGCTTCCCTGAGGATGTCGGCGAATACTACATGCTCGAAAACTACGAAGCGTACTCGTGGACCTGCCACGGCCGCTACCCGACCAACACCCCGGGCTGGTGGGGCGGTGCGCATCCGTTCGCGCTGCTCGACACGACCGTCGTCCACAACGGCGAGATCTCGTCCTACGACGCAAACCGCCGCTTCATCGAGATGTTCGGCTATTCCTGCGACCTGCTGACCGATACCGAGGTCATCACCTATATCATCGATTATCTCGGCCGCAAGCTCGGCCTCACCTATCCCGAGATCTCCAACGTCATCGCCGCTCCCTTCTGGTCCACCATCGAAAAGCAGGAGCCGAAGGAACGCGAGCGCCTGACCTACCTTCGCAACGCCTTTGCGTCTCTCATGGTCACTGGCCCGTTCTCCATCCTCGTCGGCTACACCGGCGGCCTGATGGCGCTGAACGACCGACTCAAGCTCCGCAGCATGGTCGTCGGCGAGAAGGACGAGACCGTGTACATCGCTTCCGAGGAATGCGCGATCCGCGTCATTGCCCCCGAGCTGGATAAGATCTGGGCGCCCCGCGGCGGCGAGGCTGTCATTGTCAACCTGAATGACGGAGGGAACAAGTAATGGCTATTGATTTCTTATATCCGCAGTATGAGGTCGTCCGCAATTACGACCGCTGCATCTGCTGCCGCGCCTGCGAGCGTCAGTGCGCCAACGAAGTACATTTTTACGACCCGGAATTTCAGAAGATGCAGGTCGACGAGTCCAAGTGCGTCGCCTGCCACCGCTGCGTATCGCTCTGCCCGACCCGTGCGCTCAAGGTCGTAAAGACCGACCACACCTTCAAGGAGAACGCAAACTGGACCGGCAAGGCCATCTCCGAGGTCTACCGTCAGGCAGGCTCGGGCGGCGTGCTGCTCTCCTCGATGGGCAACCCGGAGCCGTACCCGATCTACTGGGACAAGATCCTCATCAACGCTTCGCAGGTCACCAACCCGTCCATCGATCCGCTGCGCGAGCCGATGGAGACCAAGACCTTCCTCGGCAAGAAGCCGGGCAAGATCGAGCGCGACAAGGACGGCAACCTCGTCCCGAACATGACGCCGCAGCTTGAGCTGAACGTGCCGATCATGTTCTCCGCGATGAGCTACGGCTCGATCTCCTACAACGCGCACGCTTCCCTCGCCCGTGCAGCCTGCGCGCTCGGCACCTATTATAATACCGGTGAGGGCGGCCTGCACAAGGACTTCTATCAGTACGGCCCCCACACCATCGTTCAGGTCGCGTCCGGCCGCTTCGGCGTACACAAGGATTACCTCGAAGCCGGCGCCGCCATCGAGATCAAGATGGGCCAGGGCGCAAAGCCCGGCATCGGCGGCCATCTGCCCGGCCTCAAGGTCGGCCCGGACATCTCCAAGACCCGTATGATCCCGGAGGGCACGGACGCCATCTCCCCGGCTCCCCACCACGATATCTACTCCATCGAGGACCTGCGCCAGCTCGTATTCTCGCTCAAGGAAGCGACCGAGTATAAAAAGCCGGTCATGGTCAAGATCGCGGCCGTACATAATGTAGCGGCGATCGCCTCGGGCGTTGCCCGTTCGGGCGCGGACGTCATCTGCATCGACGGCTACCGCGGCGGTACCGGCGCGGCTCCGACCCGTATCCGCGACAACGTCGGCATCCCGATCGAGCTTGCGCTCGCCGCTGTCGACCAGCGTCTGCGCGACGAGGGCATCCGCGATCAGGTCTCGGTCGTTGTCGGCGGTTCCATCCGCAACTCCGCAGACCTGCTGAAGGCCATCGCGCTCGGCGCGGACGCCTGCTACATCGCAACGAGCGCTCTGCTCGCCATGGGCTGCCATCTGTGCCGCACCTGCCAGACCGGCAAGTGCAACTGGGGCATCGCGACCCAGCGTCCCGATCTGGTCAAGCGCCTCAACCCGGATATCGGCTCGCAGCGCCTGATCAACCTCGTCACCGCGTGGGATCACGAGCTGAAGGAAATGATGGGCGGCATGGGCATCAACTCCATCGAGGCCCTGCGCGGCAACCGTCTGATGCTGCGCGGCATCGGCCTGAACGACCGCGAGCTGAACATCCTCGGCATCAAGCACGCCGGTGAATAAGCTTCGTTTGAAACTGCGAAAGGTTTCTTAACTCCTAACCGGGACAAGAAAGGGTCTTATATAGATGAAACGAGTATATGTCAACGAAAAATGGTGTCTTGGCTGCCATCTCTGCGAATACTACTGTGCGTTCGCCAACTCCGGCAAGTCCTCTATGGTCAAGGCGCTCAAGGATCACAAGATCGCGCCGCGCATCCGCATCGAGGAGCGCAACAACATCTCCTTCGCGGTATCCTGCCGCCACTGCACCGATCCGCTGTGCGTCAAGGGCTGCATCTCCGGCGCGCTGACCATCGTAAATGGCGCGGTGCAGATCGACTCCGGCAAGTGCGTCGGCTGCTACACCTGCATTCTGTCCTGCCCCTACGGCGCGCTTTCCACTTCTAACGAGGGCGCAATTCAGAAATGCGAGCTGTGCGCGAAGAATGCGTTCGGCCAGCCGATGTGCGTACAGGGCTGCCCGAACAAGGCGATCGTTTACGAGGAGAGGTGAGCAGAATGAAATACGTAATCATTGGCAATGGCACCGCAGCGGTCGGCGCCATCGAGGGCATCCGCTCCGCGGACAAGGTCGGCCCCATCACGGTCATCTCCACCGAACCGTATCACGTTTACGGCCGTCCCCTCATTTCCTACATGCTGCTCGGCAAGACGACCGAGGAAAAGATGCTCCAGTACCGCCCGGACGACTTCTACGAGAAGAACAACGTCACCACCATGCTCGGCAAGACGGTGCAGCACATCGACCCGAAAAAGCAGACCGTTTCGCTCGCGAGCGGCGAGTCTGTCCCTTATGACAGGCTGTGCATCTGCACCGGCTCGCGTCCGTTCGTTCCCCCGATGGACGGTCTGGACACGGTCGAGAACAAAACGAGCTTCATGACGCTCGACGACGCGAAGCATCTGAACGAAATGCTCGGCGAGGAAAATGACAAGCGCGTGCTCATCGTCGGCGCAGGCCTCATCGGCCTCAAGTGCGCCGAGGGCATCTATCAGCGCGTTTCCGAGCTGACCGTCATCGACCTCGCGCCGCGCATCCTGCCGAATGTGCTGACCGAGGTCCCGGCGGCCATCATCCAGAAACACATCGAGAGCAAGGGCGTGAAGTTCCTGCTCGGCGACTCGGTGGCGCAGTTCGAGCCGAATAAGGCGCACCTCAAGAGCGGCGGCACCATTGATTTCGATATTCTCGTCGTGGCGGTCGGCGTCCGTCCGAACACCGAGCTTGCCGCCGAGGCCGGTTGCGAGGTCAACCGCGGCATCCTCATCAACGAGCACTCCGCGACCTGCGTGCCGAATATCTACGCCGCAGGCGACTGCACGGTCTCCCACGACGTCGCGGCCGGTGTGGATCGCATCCTCGCCATCCTGCCGAACGCCTACATGCAGGGCGAGACCGCAGGCAAGAACATGGCAGACCATATCTGCTCGTTCACCAAATCCATCCCGATGAATGCTTCGGGCTTCATGGGACTGCACATGATCACCGCCGGTTCCTACGACGGCGAAGCCTATCTCGAGCAGGACGACGAGCACTACAAGCTGCTCGTAACGCGCGACAATCATCTCGTCGGCTTCATCCTCATCGGCGACGTTGACCGCGCAGGCATCTACACCTCGCTCATCCGCGAGCAGACGCCGCTCGACACCATCGACTTTGAGCTCATCCGCGAAAAGCCGCAGCTCATGGCATTCTCGCACGCAGAACGCGCAAAGAAGTTAGGAGGCGCACACTGATGACGACAATTCAGGCAGGTCTTACCTATTACAAGCAGGTAAACGAAAAGGTTCGCGAGGCGGCCGAAAAGGACGACAACATCACGATCGAGAACGTGATCGGCCAGCGCTACATCGGCTGCGGCTCCTCGGGCAAGACCATCACGGTACACGGCACGCCGGGCAACGGCCTCGGCCAGTACCTTAACGGCTCAACGCTCGAGGTGTTCGGCAACGCGCAGGAGGCGGTCGGCGACACGATGAACGAGGGTGACATCATCATTCACGGCAACGTCGGCGACGCCTGCGGCTACGGCATGCGCGGCGGCCACATCTTCATCGAGGGCGACTGCGGCTACCGCGGCGGCATCCACATGAAGGCCTATCAGGAGCACTTCCCCGTCGTCGTCATCGGCGGCAAGGCAGGCTCGTTCCTCGGCGAGTATCAGGCCGGCGGCCTCATCCTCGTGCTCGGCATCGGGCAGGACGGCGCATATCCGGTAAACAATTTCTGCGGAACGGGTATGCACGGCGGCAGAATTGTGTTAAGATGTGATAAAGCCCCGACCGGCCTTCCCCCTCAGGTGCTCGTAAACGAGGCGACCGAGGCGGACATGACGCACATCGCGCCCTACATCAAGGAATACGCCCGTCACTTCGGCGCAAACGCCGCCGAGCTGCTCGCGCAGAAGTATTTCGTCCTGACGCCGAACCCGGCGGCAGGCTACAAGCAGCTTTACACCTTCGAGGCATAAGACAATACCGTGTGATTTGCGGTATTGCCTCAAATCAAACTCAGACCGGTACGGAAAAGCTCCCCTTCGCTGTCGGAGCTTTTTCGCCTGTCCGGATAAAAGAAAAGGAGGCTCGCCGTATGGATACCACCATGAGCGAAGTCGTACAGTTTATTCAGGAGAACGACGTAAAATTCATCCGTCTGGCGTTCTGCGACATTTTCGGAAACCAAAAGAACATTGCCATTCAGCCGACCGAGCTGACGCGCGCCTTTGAATACGGCATTCATTTCAACGCGTCCGCTCTGCGCGGCTTCCTCAACGTTGACGCATCCGACCTGCTGCTGTTCCCCGACCCGGCCACGCTCTCCGTGCTGCCGTGGCGCCCGGCACAGGGCCGCGTCGTGCGCTTTTACTGCGACATCCGCTACCCGGACGGCACGCCGTTCGAGGGCGACGGCCGCTATCTGCTGCGGCAGGCCAGCCGCCGCGCACGCAAGGCCGGCTACTCGCTGACCATGTGCACCGCGAGCGAGTTCTATCTGTTCGAGCTCGACGAGAACGGCCACCCGACCACCATCCCCCACGACCATGGCGAATATTTCGACGTCGCGCCGCTCGACAAGGCGGAAAACGTACGCCGTCAGATCTGCCTGACGCTCGAGGAGATGAACATCCAGCCAGAGTCCTCGCATCACGAGCAGGGCCCCGGTCAGAACGAGGTCGACTTCCGCGCGGCGGAAGCGCTCGAGGCTGCGGACAACTTCGTGACCTTCAAGTGGGTCGTCAAGTCCATGGCGTCCTCGAGCGGCCTGTTCGCGTCCTTCCTGCCCAAGCCGCTCCAGAACACCCCGGGCAGCGGTCTGCATCTCGCGGTGTCCATCACCAAGAACGGCCAGAACCTGTTCCATCCGTCCATCGAGGAGTCCGAGGAGGGCCGTCAGTTCGTCGCAGGCGTGCTGCGCCGCGCGGTCGAAATGACCATCTTTGGCAATCCGCTCACCAACTCCTTCCAGCGTCTCGGCGAGTTCGAAGCGCCCAAGTACATCACCTGGTCGCACCAGAACCGCGCGCCGCTCATCACCGTCCCGCTCGCGACGGGCGGCAAGCCCAACCGCTTCAAGCTGCGCTCGTTCGACGGCTGCATCAACCCGTACATCGTGTTCGCCCTGCTCATCCACGCAGGTCTGGACGGCATCGAGGAAAAGCTCGAGCTCGCGCCTGCGTGCGAGGAAAATCTGTTCACCTCGAGCGAAGCCGTCCGCGCCAAGTACGACGCGCTCCCCGAGTCGCTCTGCGAGGCGATCCGTACCGCGCAGAACAGCGACTTTATCGCAAAATATCTGCCTGAAAAGATGCGCACGGCCTTTTTCGCCGCGAAGCAGGCCGAGCATGACCGCATCGCGCTGGCCGACGACCGCACCGCTGCCGAGCGTCAGCTCTACTTCGAACGCTACTGAGACAACCGAAAGGAGGGGAAATGCGCTCTATGGAACGTATTCTCGTCGTTTCTTCGACCGATAAATCCCATACAATGCTCGCGCAGTTTCTGGTTTCCTGCGGCGTGCAGTCTCAGCTGTGCCGTGCGAAGGCAGGCAGCGAAGCGCGCCGCGCGCTCGTCGACGGCGATTTTGACCTTGTGCTGGTCAACACGCCGCTGCCCGACGAGTTCGGCCACGAGCTGGCGCAGCTCGCCGCTGGCGAGACCACCGCAGGTGTTATCCTGCTCGCGAAGGCGGAGATCGCGGACAGCGTCGCAGAAAAGGTGGAGGACGACGGCGTATTCGTCGTGCCGAAGCCGCTCTCGCGCGTGCTGTTCATGCAGGCGCTGCGCATGACGCGCGCAGCGCGCAGCCGTCTGAGCGGACTGCAAAACGAAAACCGCCGTCTCCAGAAGCGCATCGAGGACATCCGCCTTGTCGACCGAGCGAAGTGCCTGCTCATCGAGTGCTGCGGCATGTCCGAGCCGGAGGCGCACAGCTACATAGAACAGCAGGCCATGAACCGCCGCTGCCCCAAGCGCGACGTCGCGCAGGGCATCATTGACGGAGGCACACCATGAGCTGTCGAAAAACCGCAAAGAGCCGCATCATGCGGCTCTTTTTCATTCAGAAAACAAGGGTACACCATTCTCAGGTGTACCCTTGGCGTTTTTGCTGTTTACTTGAGGTCGTCGAACAGGCCGGTGAAGTCGAAGGTTGCGAAGTAGTCCTTCGGGGTCTCCGCGCGGCGGATCAGCTCGACCGAGCCGTCCTCGCGGAGCAGCAGCTCTGCGGAACGCAACTTGCCGTTGTAGTTGTAGCCCATCGAGAAGCCGTGCGCGCCGGTATCGTGGATATAGATGAAATCGCCGATGTCGATGCGCGGCAGGTTGCGGTCAACCGCAAACTTGTCGTTGTTCTCGCACAGACCTCCGGTCACGTCGTAGGTGCGGTCATGCAGCGCGTTCTCCTTGCCGAGAACGGTGATGTGGTGATATGCGCCGTACATCGCCGGGCGCATGAGGTTTGCCGCGCAGGCATCCAGACCAGCATATTCCTTGTAGGTATGCTTGTGGTGGATGCACTTTGCAACGAGCGCGCCGTAGGGGCCAAGGATGAAGCGGCCCATCTCGGTGTAAATGGAAACGTCGTCCATGCCTGCCGGGACAAGCACCTCGTCGAACGCGCGGTGAACGCCCTCGCCGATGGCCATGATGTCGTTCGGCTCCTGCCACGGCTTGTAGGGGATGCCTACGCCGCCCGACAGATTGATGAACGCGATATGCACGCCGGTCTCCTTCTGTACCTCAACGGCCAGCTTGAACAGGATGCGTGCGAGCGCCGGATAATACTCGTTTGCGACCGTGTTGGAGGCGAGGAACGCATGGATGCCGAAGTGCTTGACGCCCTTCTGCTTCATGTACTTGAACGCCTCGATCAGCTGCTCACGGGTCATGCCGTACTTTGCTTCCTGCGGCGTATCCATGATCTCGTTTTCGAGAACGAAGTCGCCACCCGGATTGAAGCGGCAGGACATGGTCTCCTTCCACTCGCCTACCTTGTCGTAGTAGTCGAGGTGGGTGATGTCGTCGAAGTTCACGATCGCGTCAAGGTCGCTTGCGAGCTTGAAGTCCTGATCCGGCGTCACGTTCGAGGAGAACATGATGTCGTGGCCGGTGATGCCGCAGGCACGGCTGAGCTGAAGCTCGGTATAGCTCGAGCAGTCGCAGCCGAAGCCCTCCTCGTGCAGGATCTGAACGAGGCGCGGATTGGGGGTCGCCTTGACCGCGAAATATTCCTTGTAGCCCGGATTCCATGCGAACGCTGCCTTTACCTTGCGCGCGTTCTCACGAATCGCCTTTTCATCATAGATATGAAACGGGGTCGGATAGGTCTTGCTGATCTCCTGCGCCTGCTGGAGTGTCAGAAAAGGTTTCTTTTCCATGTGTTTCGCCTTGCCTTCTTTGGAAATTTGGTGGTGCAGAGTGGGTATTATACGTCGGATTTTGCGCCGAGGATGCGCTCGAAGCGGCGGCGCATGTCGTCTTCCATGCGCTGCGTCTCGATCTCATCCACGTCGACGATGCGGCCGTCCTCCACGATAACGACAGTGCCCTCCGCAAGCATTGCAGGAGCGCCCTCACGTGGGATCTTCACCGTATCTTCACCGATTTCTACATAAATATAGTCACCCTCAAAGTGGTCGATGATGCCGGTCTTTTTCATACAGCATTCTCCTTGTAAGCGATGAGCGGGAGCGCGACCGTGCCGCTTTCCGCGGTCGTGCGGATATCGCGTATCCCCGCAAGTGTCAGATTGGTTAACGTTTGTTCGGCCGGATGACCGTAGTCGTTGTCCGTGCCGCAGGAAATGATGGCGGTATGCGCGCCGAGCGCGTCGAGGAACGCCGGAGAGGACGAGGTATCCGAGCCGTGATGCCCGACCTTCAGGATGTCGCACTGAAGTTCGGGGTGATGCCGCAGCAGCGACTGCTCGGCCGGCTTCTCCGCGTCTCCCATCAGCAGGACGGAAGCGCTTCCGGTTTGAAACAGAGTGATAAGGGAACGGTCGTTGGCCTCGCCAGACGGAATGTCGTCCGCCGGACCGAGGAACGTGAGCGAAGCGCCGCTTTGCAGCGTGACCGTTTCGCCGTCATACGGGACGAGCGGCGTGAGTCTGCGCCGGCGGAGCGCCGCATCCAGTGCATCGCCCTGCGTTTCCGCGCTCATGTAAAAGCTGCGCACGGGAAACGCGCGGAGCACAGCGTCCATGCCGCCGATGTGGTCGGCGTGGGGATGCGTCGCGATGACGGCGTCGAGCCTGCGCACGCCGAGGCTTTTCAGCTCTCGCACGAGCGCCGGTGCGCCCTCCGGTGTCCCGGCATCCACGAGGACCGTGCTGCCGCCCGAAACGAGCAGCGTGCAGTCGCCCTCACCCACATCAAGAAAGTACGCGGTGTCCTCCCCGGGGAGCGACGCGGCGCCGAGCCGTCCGGCGAGCAGCAGTCCCCCGTCGAGCAGGAGCGCCGCCGCCGCGAGCACCAGCAGGAGCCGCCGCACACGCGCTTTCATGGTTTATTCCTCGCAGGAGCGGTACGAGTCGAACTCGTCGGTGATCTCCTTGGAGGGAGCCGGAGTCAGCAGGCTGACAACGATGATCGCGATCAGGCCGAACACAAAGCCCGGAACGATCTCATACAGGTCGAAGATGCCGCCGGAAAGCTGCGCCCAGACCAGATCGACGATGCCGCCGACCAGAATGCCTGCGTAAGCGCCCTGCTTGTTGGTGCGCTTCCAGAACAGCGAGCACAGAACGAGCGGACCGAACGCCGAGCCGAAGCCGCCCCACGCATAGGAGACCAGACCGAGGACCGTGCTGTTCTGGTCGGTCGCAATGAGGACAGCGATGATGGCAACGCCCATAACGCAGCCGCGAGAGACCCACATCAGCTCCTTCTCAGTCGCCTGCGGACGAATCTTGTTGTGATAGAAGTCCTTGGTCAGGGCAGACGCGGTAACGAGCAGCTGGGAGTCCGCGGTGGACATGATGGCTGCAAGGATAGCAGACAGGAAGATGCCTGCGGTAAAGATCGGGAAGAACTTGGAGACCATGGTGATGTAAATGATCTCCTGCTGGCCGTTGCCGTCGAGCAGGCCGTCGCCGAGAACCATGCGGCCGGAAACGCCGATCATGACTGCGGCGGTCAGCGAGATAACGACCCAGATGGTCGCGATGCGGCGAGACTTTTTGATCGCCGCCGGGGACGAAATACCCATAAAGCGCACGAGGATGTGCGGCTGGCCGAAGTAGCCGAGACCCCATGCGATCAGCGAGATAATGCCCATCGCGGTATACGGCACGTTGGTCGCGCCGTCAACAAACATGTTCAGGAAGTTCGGATTGAACGCCTCGACGCTCGAAATGAACTCCGTCGGGCCGCCCATGCGGAAGATGGCGATGGTCGGGACCGCAACGACGCAGAAGAACATCATGAGGCCCTGGAAAAAGTCGGTCCAGCATACGGCGAAGAAGCCGCCTGCGAACGTATACGAGATAACGACGACTGCGCCGACCGCGAGCGACACCAGATACGGGATGCCGAAAACGGACGAGAACAGCTTTGCGCAGGAAACGAAGCCGGACGCGGTGTAGAACAGGAAGAACACCAGAATGAACACCGCCGAGATGACCGAGATCCAGCCGGACTCGTCATGGAAGCGGTTCTTGAAGTACTCCGGCAGCGTGATCGCGTCGCCTGCGACCTTGGTGTACTGGCGCAGCGGCTTGGCGACGAGCAGCCAGTTCAGATAGGTGCCGATCGCAAGGCCGATGCCGATCCAGCCTGCGGAAATGCCGGACAGGTACGCCGCACCCGGCAGACCCATCAGCAGCCAGCCGGACATGTCGGACGCCTGCGCACTCATCGAAGTGACCCAGGAGCCGAGCTTTCGGCCGCCGAGGAAGTACTCGGTCGTGGTCTTATTCTTACCGACAAAATACATGCCGATACAGAGCATAAAAATCAAATAGACGCAGAATGCGACTATGGTTACTATGCGGTTTGTCATCATTGTTTTTTTACCCTCCATTTATATTCCTAATTATACAGGAAATTCGATAATTTTGCAAGATGCCGCCGCAGAAATTGCAAAATTAAGCAAAAATAATCGTATTACACAATTCCGGTATGTTTTTACCGCTTTACTTTGGTAAAAGCGCTCAGTGCTGGAGCCAGCTTGGCTTTTCTCTCATGCGCACGCCTGCGGCGATGCCGAGCGCGGCGTACATCGTGAGCACCGAAGTGCCGCCGTATGAGAAAAACGGCAGCGTCAGGCCCATGACTGGCAGCAGACCGACGTTCATAAAGATATTCATGAATGTCTGGAACAGGAACATGCCGGCAACGCCGACCGCGAGCAGCGAGGAAAACGGCGTGGACGCGCGGTAGGAAACGTAGAACAGGCGCGCGATCAGCAGACTCAACAGCAGGATGATCGTCATGCAGCCGAGAAAGCCGAGCTCTTCACCGGCGACCGAGAAAATATAGTCGGTCTGGTTCTCCGGGACATATTGCAGCTGCGTCATCGTGCCGTGCGTCAGTCCCTGTCCGGTCAGCTGTCCCGAGCCGATGGCAATCTTGCCGTAGGTCGTCTGGAGCGCGGCCTGCGGGTCGATCGACGGGTCGAACAGCACGAGTATTCGCGTGATCTGGTACTTTTTGAGCACAAAATTCCACAGCACCGGCACACTCGCCACCGCGACGCCTGCGCCGAGCGCGATCCATTTGAGCGACAGACCGGCCGCGAACAGCATGATGACCGCGATCATGAAATACTGAATGGCCATGCCCGAGTCGCCCGAGGAGACGACGACCGCCCCCATCATGATCAGCGTATGCAGCGCGATGACTGCAAGACCGCGCAGGTCACTGATATACTCCCCGACCTCGGAGATATGCGCCGCGATTGTGAAAATGAAGATCAACTTGCCGAGCTCGCCCGGCTGAAGGCTCGTTACGCCCAGATTGAGCCACGCGCGCTGGCCGTTGACCTCCATGCCGAGCGGCGTGAACAGCAGCAGCTGAAGGCAGATATTCACGATAACGAAGTGTTTCCACTTGCTCCGCAGCCCTTCCAGATCAATAAGGCTCATCAGCACGAACGCGCCGAAGCCGAGCAGGATGGCCGCGCCCTGCACATACAGGTTTTTCGTCGAGCCGTCGTCCTTGATCGAGACCGGGTTGAGCGTGGCGGAATAGATGAGCGCCATGCCGTAGCCGGAGCAGATAAAGGCGATGACCGCCAGATACAGATCGGTGTTTTTGAGGTAGTGCGTCACCGATTTGAAAAGGTCCATGCAGACCCTCCTTTTTCTTGTTCTCGTATTTCCGCATGGAAATACTATATCAGATTATATCATACCACAACGCCGCGCATTTTTCGAGAATGAATTTCGTCAAATTTTTCGCGCGCCTCACTGGAAAACTGTGCAGAACATTGTTATAATGGTTTTAACATTTATAAATGTGTGCGGCCGGGCGACATCCGTTCGCCGCGCCCCAGTTATCAGGAGGAATGTTATGTTATCCGACATCGAAATCGCACAGGGCTGCCAGATGCGCCCGATCACCGAGGTAGCGGCGGCGGCCGGTCTGGACGCCGAGGATCTTGAGCTTTACGGCAAGTACAAGGCCAAGCTTTCCGCAGACGTGTGGAAAAAGACCGCCGACAAGCCGGACGGCAAGCTCGTTCTCGTCACCGCCATCAACCCGACTCCTGCCGGCGAGGGCAAGACCACCACGACCGTCGGTCTGGGCGAAGCGCTTGCAAAGATGGGCAAAAAGGCAATGATCGCGCTGCGCGAGCCGTCTCTCGGACCGGTATTCGGCATCAAGGGCGGCGCGGCAGGCGGCGGCTACGCGCAGGTCGTTCCGATGGAGGACATCAACCTGCACTTCACCGGCGATATGCACGCCATCACCGCGGCGAACAACCTGCTCTGCGCCATGCTCGACAACCACATGCAGCAGGGCAACGTGCTCGGCATCGATCCGCGCCGCGTTGTTTTCACCCGTGTCATGGACATGAACGACCGCGCGCTGCGCAACATCACGATCGGTCTCGGCGGCAAGGTGAACGGCGTGCCGCGCGAGGATCACTTCATGATCACGGTCGCGTCCGAGGTCATGGCGATCCTGTGCCTCGCAAAGGATCTTGACGACCTCAAGAAGCGCTTCGGCGACATTCTCGTCGCGTACACCTTCTCCGGCAAGCCGGTCTACGCGCGTGACCTGCACGCAGAGGGCGCGATGACCGCACTGATGCGCGACGCCATCAAGCCGAACCTCATCCAGACGCTCGAGGGCACCCCGGCGCTCATGCACGGCGGCCCGTTCGCAAACATCGCGCACGGCTGCAACAGCGTTCAGGCGACCCGTCTCGCCATGAAGCTCGCTGACATCGCCATCACCGAGGCCGGCTTCGGTGCAGACCTCGGCGCGGAGAAATTCATGGACATCAAGTGCCGCAAGGCCGGCATCGCTCCGGACTGCATCGTGCTCGTTGCGACCGTCCGCGCACTCAAGTACAACGGCGGCGTACCCAAGACCGAGCTGAACGCCCCCAACATGGACGCGCTCGAGCGCGGCATCTGCAACCTCGACGCGCATCTGGACAACATGAAGAAGTTCGGTGTGCCGGTCGTTGTTGCCATCAACGCATTCCCGACCGATACCGCAGAGGAAATGGAGTTCATCCGCAAGCACTGCGCCGAGCGCGGCGTCCGCGTTGCTCTGTCCGAGGTATTCGCCAAGGGCGGCGAAGGCGGCGAGGAGCTCGCGCGCGAGGTGCTGACCGTGCTCGACGAGGGCAAGGCAGACTTCCACATGCTGTATGAGGACGAGCTTCCGCTCGAGGAGAAGATCCGCAAGATTGCCAAGGAAATCTACGGCGCAGACGGCGTGACCTTCGCACCGGCGGCGCACAAGGAGCTCATGAACATCACCGACATGGGCTACGGCACTCTGCCGGTCTGCATCGCCAAGACGCAGTATTCGCTGTCTGACGACGCTTCCCTGCTCGGCCGTCCGAGCCAGTTTGTCGTAAACGTCCGCTCGGCGCGTCTGGCAGCCGGTGCAGGCTTTGTTGTCGTGGAGACCGGCGCGGTCATGACCATGCCTGGTCTGCCGAAGGTTCCGGCGGCAGAGAAGATCGACGTAGACAATGCCGGCGTTATCACTGGGCTCTTCTAAGGGGGACGCTGTCCCCCTTAGATACGCCCCCGGTTCCGGAGAAACCGGGGGCGATAACCCCCTCTCGTCCGCACAGCGGACGAGGCCGCGCCGCCACGGCGCGGGCAGAGGTAAGAAAGTCAGGTACACGCCCCGACTTTCTTGAGGAATTTAATGCGGCGCACTGCGGTGCGCCTGTCCTGCCTGTTTTGCCGAAGGCAAAATGCGGCAGGAGATTGCGCCCTCCGGGCGCGAAAGGCACGCTTTGCGTGCCTTTCCTTTTAGTCGAATTTGCTTGCAAATTCATCAAAACCGGGGGCGTGTACCTCGGTTTTGATTCCCTGAGAGGGAGAAAGTTTCCGCATGGGAACTTTCGGACGACTCGTGTTTTGCGAAGTCAAAACACGCTTGTCGGCGAAACTGTAGTTTCGCGACAGGATTCTTGCTATTTGCCCGTGGGCGTGATATGATATTATAGAATATATGATACAAAGAAAAGGTGTTTCCATGGAATATATCACCCATTCGCCCGAGGAGACGGAGGCGCTCGGCGCGAAGTTCGCCGACAGCCTGCACCCAGGCGATGTTGTGGCGTTTTCGGGCGACCTCGGCGCCGGAAAAACCGCCTTCACGCGCGGCGTGCTGCGCGGTCTCGGCTACACGGGCCGCGTCACCAGTCCGACGTTCGCCATCGCAAACGAATACCACACCGACCGCGCGGATGTGGCGCATTTCGACCTCTACCGCATCCTCGACAGCGAAGCGCTGTTCGAGATCGGCTTTGACGAGTACCTCGACGGCTCGAAGATCGTGCTGATCGAGTGGAGCGAAAACGCGGCCGATATTCTGCCGGACAGCTACAAAACCGTGCATATTCAGTACGGAAATGCCGAAAATGACCGAGTGGTCACGATTGACGAGGTGAAGGATCAATGAAAATTCTCGCTCTGGAGTCCTCTGCGGTGAGCGCTTCGGTCGCGCTGACTGAGGACGACAAGCTCATCGCGCAGTCCTTTCAGAACTGCGGTCTGACGCACTCGCGCACCCTGCTGCCGATGGCGGAGGCGCTGCTCGCAAACTGCGGCGTTAAGCTCTCCGACATCGACGCATTCGCGGTCGCGCACGGCCCCGGCTCGTTCACCGGTGTGCGCATCGGCGTTGCGACGGTCAAGGGTCTCGCGCTCGGCGCGGACAGGCCGTGCGTTGGCGTATCCACGCTGGAGGCGATGGCATGGGGCGCGCGTTCGCTCGGCGGCAGCCTGTGCTGCGTCATGGACGCCCGTGCCGGACAGGTCTACAACGCGCTTTTCGAGGTCGAGGACCTCACGCCGCACCGTCTGTGCGACGACCGTGCGCTCAAAATGACCGAGCTTTCCGAAGAAATCGGCGAGGCTCCGTATTTTCTGGTTGGAGACGGCGCGAACTTGTGTTATAATACCATTAAAGACAGCTGTATCGGTCTGCGCCTTGCGCCGCCCGAGCTGCGCTACGCCACCGGTTTCGGCGTCGCGGCTGCCGCGCTGCCGCTGGTGCGCGAGGGCAGGACCTGCTCTCCGCAGGAGCTCGACGCCTTCTATCTGCGCCGTCCGCAGGCCGAACGCGAACGCATGAAGCGTCTCGCGGAAAACAAATAACTAATTTAGACTTCAATAAAAGGAGACTACGATTATGGCAACCGTACATGAAATGGACCACCCGCTGATTAAGCATAAGCTGAGCCTGATGCGCGACAAGACCACCGGCGTCAAGGAATTCCGCGAGGCTGCATCCGAGATCGCCATGCTGATGTGCTACGAGGCGACCCGTGATCTGCCGCTCAAGGAGATCACCATCGAGACCCCGGTTTCCGAGGCTCGCGTACAGGTTATCTCCGGCAAGAAGATCGCTCTCGTTCCGATCCTGCGTGCAGGTCTCGGCATGGTAGAGGGCATTCTGGAGATGATTCCGGCGGCCAAGGTCGGCCACATCGGTCTGTACCGCAACCCGGAGACCCTCCAGCCGATCGAGTACTACTGCAAGCTGCCGAACGACATCGACGAGCGCGACGTTCTGCTGCTCGACCCGATGCTCGCGACCGGCGGTTCCGCTATCGCTGCCATCGACGGCCTCAAGCGACGCGGCGTCAAGCACATCAAGCTGATGAACCTCATCGGCGCACCGGAAGGCGTTGCCGCTGTTCAGAAGGCTCATCCGGACGTTGAGATCTTTGTCGGCGCGATCGACGAAAAGCTGAACGACCACGGCTACATCGTTCCGGGTCTGGGCGATGCAGGCGACCGTATCTTCGGCACCAAGTAAAATTACAGCACGACATTCAGCGGTGCGGCTTCTTGCCGCACCGCTTTGTCTCTGCACATGGAGTAAATATGGAGAAAATAGAATTACTCGAGGTCCAGTCACAGCGTCTGTACTTTCGCCGCCTGCACGCGACCGATCTTGAACTTGCGGCCTGCGTCCTTCAGGATGCGGAGACCATGGCGGCATGGGACCGCCCCTACGACCGCAGCGATACGCTCGACTTCATCGCGGACATGCTGCGCCGCTACCGCACGGACGGCATCGGCTATGTCGCGGCCTTCGAGAAGCAGACAGACGAGCTGGTAGCGCTGTGCGGCCTGCTCGCGGAGCAGCTTGACGGCCGTCCGGTCGTCAGTCTCGGCTGCATCGTGCGCAGCGAAAAGCGTTTTCACGGCTACGGCAGAGAATGCCTGTCCGCCATGCTCAGCTGCGCGTTTGCGCGGCTCGAGCTCGACCGCGTGGTCTCGTTCATCCGGCTCGACAACGTCGGCGCGCTCCAGACCGCTGCCGCCTTCGGCATGAAGCCGGTCGGCCGGTGCGAGCGCGTTCACGCCGGACAGGCTGTCCCCCACGCTATTCTCGAGATACACAATCCGCTCGCCGAGCTGGACGGCACAAACTGAATATAACGCAAAAAAGCTGTCTTTCCGGAGGATTTCTCCCAGAAAGACAGCTTTTTGTTATTTGTACTGCTCCGCCCAGACCGGCGCCGCCGCTTCGAGCGACTTCGGTACATCCAGCACGCGCTGATTGGCGCTGCCGCGGAAACGGAGCTCGATATTCTTCTGCTCCATGATGAAGCGGCCGTCTACGAGCAGATCAAGCTCGCCGAGCAGCTTTTTGACATAGGGGTCGGGAAGCTGCATCAGCTCCTCAAAGGTGTAGCCCGAGTAAGCCATGAGGTGCTTTCCCCTGCTCTTCAGCTCGACCGCAAGGCGATACAGCGGCTCTGCCTTGCAGAACGGCTCACCGCCCGAAAAGGTCACGCCCTTGATGAACGGATTTTTGCACATGTCGTTCAGCAGCGTGTCGAGCGCGATGTCCTGTCCGCCGTCAAAGTCATGCGTCTGCGGATTGTGGCAGCCGGGGCAGCCATGCGGACAGCCCTGTACGAACAGCGTATAGCGGAAGCCGGGGCCGTCCACAATGGACTCCCCGACCGTCCCCGCGATGCGAATGGTGCCCTCCATTTACGCAGTGTGCTCCTTCTCCATCGGGCAGCAGGTGGTGACAGAGTGCTTTACGCGGTCGTGCTCCTCTGCGCGCTTGCCGTTGTTGAAGCGGTCGAGCGTGCCGACGAGATAACCCGTGATGCGGCGGATGCGCTCGAAGCCGACGCCCTCACCGATAAGCTGCTCCTGCATAACATGATTGTTCTCCATTACAGACATCCTTTCTATTCCGGGGACAGTGGGCTCACGCCGCCGCTGTCGATCACTTTCTCACGATTTTGAGTGTATTGGGCTGACGGTCAGCTTCCTCGTTCGGGTCGCCATGGTAGCCGATCGTCGTACTGTTGTAATTCTTGTAGAGGCCGAGCTTCTGCAGCTTGGACAGCGGCACGCCCTCGCCCTCGCGGCGTCCGCAGCGCGGACATACCTCGCCGATGATGCCGGTGTAGCCGCAGACCGGGTCGCGGTCGATCGGATGGTTGATCGCACCGTAGCCGATGCCGGCTTCCTTCATCGCTCGAACGACCGCCTCGAACGCTTCAAGGTTCTGCGTCGGGTCGCCGTCGAGCTCGATGTAGCTGATGTGGCCGCCGTTGGTCAGCTCGTGATACGGCGCCTCGCGCGCGATCTTCTCGAACGCGGAGATCGGGTAGTAAACCGGTACATGGAACGAGTTGGTGTAGTAGTCGCGGTCGGTAACGCCCGGGATGACACCGTACTTCTCGCGGTCGATCTTGACGAAGCGGCCGGACAGGCCTTCCGCCGGGGTCGCGATCAGCGAGAAATTCAGGTGATACTTTTCGCTCGCCTCGTCCATGCGCTTGCGCATATGGCCGACGATCTCGAGGCCGAGGTTCTGCGCCTCGTCGCTCTCGCCGTGGTGCTTGCCGATGAGCGCCTTGAGGCATTCCGCAAGGCCGATAAAGCCGAGCGTCAGCGTGCCGTGCTTGAGCACCTCGCCTACCTCATCGTCCGGGCCGAGCTTCTCAGAATCGATCCAGACGCCTTCACCCATGAGGAACGGGTAGTTGCGCACGCGCTTGGCGCACTGGATGCGGAAACGGTCGAGCAGCTGGTCGATGACAAGGTCGATCTTGCGGTCGAGGTCCTCGAAGAACCAGTCCAGATCGCCGTGGCTGCGGATCGCGATGCGCGGCAGGTTGACCGACGTGAACGACAGATTGCCGCGGCCGTAGGTGATCTCACGGGACGGGTCGACGATATTCGACATGACGCGCGTGCGGCAGCCCATGTAGCCGACCTCGGTCTCCGGATGACCGGGCTTGTAGTATTTCAGGTTGAACGGCGCGTCGAGGAACGAGAAGTTCGGGAACATGCGCTTCGCGGAAACGCGGCACGCAAGCTTGAACAGATCGTAGTTCGGGTCGCCTTCGTTGTAGTTGACGCCTTCCTTGACCTTGAAGATGTGGATCGGGAAGATCGGCGTTTCGCCGTTGCCGAGGCCGGCCTCGGTCGCGAGCATCAGCTGCTCCATGACCAAACGGCCCTCGGGAGAGGTATCCGTGCCGTAGTTGAGCGAGGAGAACGGGATCTGCGCGCCTGCACGGGAGTGCATGGTGTTGAGGTTGTGCACCAGAGCCTCCATCGCCTGATACGTGCCCTTGCGCGTCTCCTTGTCGGCGTACTTGCGCGCGAACTTCATGCACTTTGCGACCGTCTTTTCGTCGAGGGTCTCGGAGAGCGCCTTGGCCATCGCCTCATCATAGCCGTTGTCGCCGGCGAGGCAGGCCCACTTTCCGGTCTCCTGCTCGACGCGCTCGGTCAGTGCCTTTGCATCGACCTCGTTGTTGTCGTCCTCGCCGAACACCTCGAGCGCCTTGGCGAGGTTGCTGCGGAACAGCTTGCGGAAGGTCTTGCGCACGCCCGGCGCCATGGAGTAATCGAAGTTCGGCACCGACTGACCGCCGTGCTGGTCGTTCTGGTTGGACTGGATGGCAATGCACGCGAGCGCCGCGTAGGAACGGATGTCGTTCGGCTCGCGCAGGAAGCCGTGGCCGGTCGAAAAACCGTCGCGGAACAGCTTCAGAAGATCGATCTGGCAGCAGGTGGTGGTCAGCGTGAGGAAATCCAGATCGTGAATGTGGATGTCGCCGTCGCGGTGCGCCGCTGCATGTGCCGGATCGAGGATGAACATTTCGTAGAACTGCTTTGCGCCCTCAGAGCCGTACTTGAGCATGGTGCCCATCGCGGTATCACCGTCGATGTTGGCGTTCTCGCGCTTGATGTCGTTCTCGATGGAGGACTTGAAGGTCAGATCCTCATAGACCTTCATCAGACGGGTGTTCATCTCGCGGACGCGCGTGCGCTCGTCGCGGTAGAGGATGTACTTCTTCGCGGTGCGAGCGTGGCCGCTGTCGATGAGCACGGTCTCGACCGTGTCCTGGATCTGTTCTACCGTCGGGATCTTCTCGCTGACAGTCTTTTCAAGCTCCTTTTCGACCTGCTCCGCCAGCTCGTGCGCCATCTCGTAATCCTGGCCGCCGACCGACTGCGCCGCGCCGAAGATCGCGTTCGCGATTTTATCCAACTCAAACGGAGCTGTTCGACCGTCTCGCTTGATGATCTGCTCTATCATAACCAAAAATCCCTTTCTCATACAAAAACCGCCTTGCGGCGATTACTAAATTTCGTGGTATTACACCGATATGTACACCATATGTTGTGCTCATTTGGTGCTTGCAAATACTATTGTAAACCGTGGACCCCCGTCTGTCAAGGGGCGAAAAAATCTTTGGTACTTTTGCAAGAAAAGGATTTTTTTTATTGTACTATCTTCTGAACTTTTATTTTTTTCTTCAGCGTAAGCTGGGGATAACCTGTGATTATAAATCTGCGCCGTGTGGACAAAGCTGTGGACAGAAAAAGGAAGAGCACCAGCATGATACTCTCCCTCTGATTTCCTCTATCTGTCAGTCCGCAAGGCCGATCGCGCCGGAGACCGGCATGGACACCACAAGTCCGTGGCTGCGCGTTTTGATGCCGACTGCGCGCATGAGCTCGGTCATAACCTGCTGCTTCTCCTCGCTCCTCACGACGAGGAAAACGATCTCCTTTTCCGCCTGTATCTCAATGCCGAAAAACCGCTTGACCTCGTTTTCCGCGATGCCGCGCGCCGAAATGACCGTACCGCCGCGCGCACCGACCTTGCGCGCCGCATCCATCGCGACGTTCGTATAGCCGCGCTCCATCACGACGGCGACTACATCGAAGCCTGTCTGTTCGCTTTTGTTCATCCGGATCTCCTCCTGTTCGTCCGCCTGCGTCAGCAGGCTGTGCCAGCGGCGTCCGATGCCGCTGACCGGAATGGTGAACGCGATGCCGCGTCCCGGGTAGCGCATCTGAAGCTCTTTTCCGAGCCGGTCCAGGATGCGCTGCGCCTGTCCGCTCGCCGCAAGGCAGAATACGACCGCCTTGGCCGTCTCGCCGATGCCGAGCAGGTCGAGCATTTCCGTGCGCGCCGTGCCGTGCGCCATGCACACGTAATCGAGCAGCGCGTGCTCTTCGCGGAACAGGCTGAGTATCTTTTCGCCCTTGCCGACGTCAACGACCGCCACGGCGAACGCAAGGCCGCTCTGCGCGGTCATCTGCGGTGTATGCTCCATCATATCATGTATCCCCCTCCAGCACGATAATGCTGTCCTCATCGTCCGCAGAGAGCGTATCCTGCGGCATGTCTTTCTGTTTGAAGCGGTAGAGCAGACCGAGTATCTGGATGGTCAGCAGCGGCGTCATGGCGACCATCGCCACAATGCCGAATGCGTCGGTCAGCACGTTCCCTCCGAGCGCCTCGCAGGCGCCCATCGAGAAGGGCAGCAGGAAGGTTGTCGTCATCGGGCCGGACGCAACGCCGCCCGAGTCGAACGCGATACCGGTGAATATCTTCGGGACGAAAAACGTCAGCGCGAGCGCGGTCAGGTAGCCCGGGATCAGGATGCAGTAAATCGAGATGCCCGTGAGAACGCGCAGCATTGCCAGTCCGACCGAGCACGCCACACCGATGGACAGGCTGAGCATCATCGCGCGCTGCGAAATGCCGCCGTTCGTGATGGTCTCGACCTGCCGGTTGAGCACGTGCACCGCCGGTTCCGCGGTGACAAGGAAGTAGCCGATGAGCATGCCGAGCGGAATTAAAATCCAGCTTTTGCCGCTCAGCGCGAGCTGCTGTCCCAGATAATGGCCGGCCGGCATGAAGCCGACGTTTACGCCGGTCAGAAACAGCGCCAGACCGACAAAGGTATACAGGAATCCGATGCCGATCTTCTGGAGCTGTATTTTATGAAAACGCTTGAAAATCAGCTGAAATATCGCGCAGAAAACGATAACCGGCAGCAGCGCGGAAACGACCTCGCGTATGTAATCCGGCAGCGCGTGTACAAATTCCGCCGCAACCTGCCGTGTATCCTCGAGCTCCGGAACCGTGATCTGCGTATAGCCTGCGTCGCCGCCCGAATAAAAAATACCGAGCAGCAGAACCGCGAGCACCGGACCGATACTGCACAGCGCGACCAGACCGAAGCTGTCATCCTGCGCATCGCTGTCGCCTCGTATCGAAGCAAGACCGACGCCGAGTGCCATGATGAACGGAACTGTGATCGGGCCGGTCGTCACGCCGCCCGAGTCGAACGCAACCGATACAAATTCGTTCGGGACAAAAGCGGAAAGGATAAAAACCGCAACATAGAAAAGAATAAGCAGCAGCGAAAGGCGGATTTTGAAGATCGTGCGCAGCAGAGCGAGCACGAAAAACAGTCCGACGCCGACTGCGACCGTCCATATCAGCATGCTGTTCGGAATGGACGGAACCTGTCCGGCCAACACCTGCAAATCCGGCTCCGCGATCGTGATCAGAATGCCGATGAGCAGCGTGATCGCGATGACAACGGCCAGATTTTTTGTTCTCGGCAGTTGTGCGCCGATGCCCTCGCCCATTGGCGTCATGGAAACATCCGTGCCGAGCGAAAAGAACGCCATGCCGACAATCAGCAGCACTGCACCGGCGAGGAACAGTACAAGCGTCCCGACCGGCATCGGCGTGAGCGTCATGCTGAGCACAAGGACGATCAGTGTGATCGGAAGCACGGAAGAAAGCGCTTCCTGTATTTTTTCCTGCAAAATTTTGTTCATTCTCAACCCCCGCAATTCAGATATGTACCATTATATCTATTATACACGGAGATGAATATGACGTAAATCAGCAAAGCGGTTTCTTAACAAAATCAAAACACCGACCCAAATCGGATCGGTGCATTGTGTGCGCGTTGAGTTATCTTCCCGGGCCGTCGCCAGCCAAGTATTGTCACCGTAAATGAGCTTAACTACTGTGTTCGGAATGGGAACAGGTGTACCCTCATCACCATTAACACGCACTTACTTTCTTGTGAACAAGAAAGTAAGCAAAGAAAACTTTACCTGTGCTCCGCACTTTACCTTCTTATCCTGAAAGCTATTCGATTTTAACACATTCCTCACGTCTTGTCAACTGTTATTTTGGTGACCCGTGGGAGAATCGAACTCCCGTTTGCGGCGTGAGAGGCCGCCGTC